>DATHXE010000464.1:0-2314 GCA_035459845.1 Tepidisphaeraceae bacterium
AGGGGAAAGATTTTGGGTTTTCCGCGTGGCGGGGGTGGCGCGCGGGTGGTGAGACTCGGCGCGGGTTGGCGGGTGGGGTGTTCGGCGAAGAGGGCAAGGCGGTGGCGAGCGTTCTCGGAGAACCCGGGATGGTTTCCGGTAGCCGCGAAACGCGAGGAACGGGCATTGACGAACGACTCTGCCTTCTCGCGCGCCGCGTCGCGGCCGATCATTGGTCGGTGGTCTCCCCTCCGTCGTCGCATCCTACACACAGCGGCGCGGGCGGGCTGCGCCCGGCGGGCGGGAGCAGGGTGCACCGGACGCTCCATCGCGTCCCTGTTGCGCGCTGTTTGCGTGCGGCTTGCGGCCCTACTTCTTGTGGATCCGGATCGCCTCAAACACGCCGGTCTTCACGCCCCCGTCGCTTTCCGTGAACCGCACTTCGTAATAAACGATGCCTTTGCTGTCGGGCTCGCGCACCTTGGTGATCACGGCGGGGCACGGGCCGCTGGGCGCGTCGACGGTGACGGCGTCGTTTTGGGCGAACTGCACCTTCGCCCAGGCGGGCTGGGGTTTGTTCGCGCCGACGCGCTCGCCCCAGAGGTCGCCGGCGTTCCAGATGCGGATCCCGTCCTTGCCTTCGAAGACCCTGTAATCGACCTGCCAGTCCTTGCCGTCGGGGCCGTTGAGGAGCATCAGGCCGCTCTTGCCGCCGGCGGTCGGATCTTCCTTCGGGGTCAGCTTGCGCCAGACACCCTTGAGGACGGCCGCCTGGCCGGCGCCCCAGGAATAGCCGTCCTTCGTGATCGTCAGCGTGGCGCCCGGCGTGGAGTACGTGAGCGTTTGCTTCCAGAGCTGCTCGCCCTTCTCAAACACGCTGGAGTTCCCCCACAGCACGGTGCGCCACTGGCCGTGGAACCACTCGAGGTCGTCGGCCGACACGGCGGGGTTGGCGTCGGCGGGCGGGTCGCCGCGGGGCGCGGCGGGCGGTGACGAAGGCGGGGCAACGCCCCCGGCGTTCGCGGGCGGAGTGGGCGCCGGCCGGCGGGCCGGCGCGGGGTCGGTGCCGGCCACACTCACGGGCGGGCGAGGCCGCGTTCGCGGCGCGTCCACCGGCGCGGCCGCGGGGCCGGGGCGCGGCGCGCCACCGAGCGGGCTCAGACGGCCGGCGGGGACGCGCCCCGAATTGGTGGCGGTGAAGCCGTCGCCGGTATCCCAGCGCACGGCGTAGGCCGCCGAGCCGTCGGGGTTCGTGATGACCTCGTCCACGACGCCCTTATAGGATTCCTTACCGTCCGGCATCGTGACCTTGACCGCGTCGCCACGCTGGTAGCCGCCCGGAGCGGCGGGGGTGGCGGGGGCGGACGGCGCGCCGCCGGAGCTTTGCGGAGGTTGGGGCGCCGGGGCGGGGGCGCCGCCATTGCGCCCGGAATCCGCCACTGGTGGAGCGGGCCGCGGGGCGCGGGGCGCGCCGTCCCGGGCGGTGAGGCGGCCTGCCGGAAAGCGCCCGGTATTGCTCGCATTGTAGCCGCCGCCGGTGTCCCACTTCACGGCGTAATACACCGTCCCGTCCGGCCCCCGGACGACTTCCGTCACCTCGCCCTTGTAGCGGTCCTTGCCGCCGGCCTCCACCTGCACCAGGACTTGGTCGCCGGGAGTGAAGTCGGCGGCCGACGCCGGCGAAGGGCAGAGGACGCCAAGGACGAGGAGGGAAGACAAGCCGATGACACGGAGGGGTTTCAACATAGGGATGGGTCCGGGTGCGCGTGACCGGGCGTGACTGGGACGGCGCAAAATAGTGGCAAGTGCTACTAACGTCAACGAAAAACCGAAGAAGGGGTCGAGTATCATCCCGCTTTCGCGGCTTGGGCCGTCACGGGCGTGGACTCTCCCCGTCCGACCGCGGCCACCCCCGCCCTTGGGGGCGGAGACGGCCCGGCTCGCCAAGGGGGGGGCCGCGGGGTCGCGCGCGGTACACTCGGCCGCATGGCCCCCCCTTCGCGGCGTCGGCGGATTCGTCAGTGGGCGCGGCGCGGCGGGCGGTGGGCCCTCAGCGCGGCGACGGTCGCGTCGGCCGTGCTGTGTCTGGCGGTGGGGGTGGTGTGGGTCGGAAGCTATTGGCGGAAAGGAATGGTGGAGCGGTACTCGGTCGACCGGGCCGCGGGGGCCGTCAGCCACGACGTGGCGGATGCGGCGCGGGGATACCTGTGGGTGAGTCGGAGCCGCACGCGGGGGCTGGACGCCGAACAACTCGACAGCAACGTCAAGGCGGACGAGGAGGGGTGGCGGTGCGGCAGTTGGCCCGTCGTCCTTCGCGACCCCGCCGACCGGTTCG
>DATHXE010000465.1:0-11309 GCA_035459845.1 Tepidisphaeraceae bacterium
GAAGCGGCTCCCCCCGCGGGGGCGGCGGCGACGGGCGCGGGGATGGCACCGATCAGGACGTCACCGACCTTGCGTCCCGCCTTCGCCGCGGTGCAGCCTTCGCGCACCTTGTTGATCTTCAGGCCGTCATCCCGTTCGAGGCTGAAGCCGGCGTTCTCGGGCAGCGGCCAGACGTCGAGGTCCTTCGACTTGTCGAACTTGCCGGCGTCGATCGCGGTCTGGTGGAGGATCTCCTGGACCTGGTGGCAGTGGATGCAGCCCTGTTCCTTGACGTGGGCCTCGTTGCGGCCCTTGGCGAGCCAGTTGTTGAAGCCGGGGAGGTCGACGGGCGTCTTGGGGGCGCCGGCGGTGACGGGGCTCGGGCCGTCGATGTCCCACGCGGGGCGGCGGGGGTCGTAGTGGTGGTCGAGGACGCGCTTGAGCGCGGCGATCAGCGCGGCCTTGGAGGTTCGGCCGGCGTCGCCGCTCGCGTCGCGCCCGCCGAACACGCCGTACACCTTGCCCTCGGGCGAGAGGAACCAGCCCCACCACGAGGTGTCGAGGTCCTGGAACGTCTCCATGGGCAGCATCCGCATGTCGACGTCCTTGGCGGACGTGAGCCGGACGGTGACGAACCTCAGGAGCAGCGGGTCGAGGTCGGGCCCCCCTTCCAGCACGCCCTTGTCGAAGTCGGAGCACGACTTGCACGGGAGGCAGCGCATGGTGACGAACACCGGGCGGTTCTCGGCCTTCGCCTGCGACAGGCCCTTGAGCAGGTCCGCCTGCCAGTCGACGCGCGACTCGGCGGTGTTCTTGTGGAACGTGAGGAAGGACTTGGGGTCGTCGAGCGCGAGCCGGGGCGGCGGTACTTTCGCTTGCGTCGGGCCGGCCATCTCGGCCCAGTCCGGCGCGGCGGCGGCGGCGGGGAGCGAGAGCGTCAACAGGGCGAAAAGCGTGCGAACGCGCATGCGGCGGTCCTCCGGGAGAATGGGCGTCACCCCTCAGACGTCTTGCCTGACAACCGTGGATACTTCGCGCCGTCCAGTTCGTTTGCGGGCGCTCGACCCGCCCGCCCCGCACGTCTTGCCCAGGTCCACCATTGTCGCCCCCCGGACCTGTGGCGCATCGAGCGATTTGTATCCCCCGCCGCCCCGGTTCATGTATGTTTGCGTCCCGCGAGGGGGGCCTCCTCCTCTTTCGGGCACACGGTCATGAAACATCCGGTCCTGGGCACGTTGGCGCTGCTCGCCATTCTCGCGGGGGGGCTGTACGCGGCGTGGTGGTACAAGGGGCAGCCGCTGGAGATGGGCGGGACGCGGGCGACGCAGGGGGCCGGGGCGCGGTCGGCGCTGCAGGCGTCGATGGGGCTGATCCTGCCGCCGTCGGCGTCCGACGTCTACGCGTACGAGGAAGAGGCCGAGCGGACGAAACTCGTCTTCGCCCGGTTCGACATCCCGGCGGTCGACCTGCCGGCACTGCTGGACCAGCGGCGCGATGCAGAGCTGACGTTCCCGTCGGCGGCGGACCTCAAGGCGGACGCCGACGTGCTCGGGCAAATGGGCGCGCAGCGGGACGCGCGGCGGGCGTGGTGGAACGTGGACGGGGCGGAGGCCGCAAGCGGGACCGGGGCGGTCCGCACGCCGCGGAACTTCCGGTGCGCCCAGAAGATGGGCCAGCGGAACTCGGGGGTCGCGAAGATCCGGTGGCGCGTGCAGGTGTGCGCGGGGGATCTGGACGCGATGACGAGCCGGGTGTTCATCGCGTTTTCGGAAGAGGCGGTGGGGAAGGAAGGCGGGGAGTGACGCGATCTGGAATGTTTGAATCGCGGATTCGAGCGTGCCGCCGCGCAATCATGGTTCGCGAGCGCCGGTCCTCAACATCGGAATGTTGAGCTACCTGTTGCGCGGGTCGTCGATCGTGATCCGCCTCGCGGTTTCGGACGTCGGCTCGATGCGGACGTGGATCGTGTCGGGCGGGAGGAGGTCGGCGACGCGGCTGGGCCACTCGAGGGCGACGACGCCGGACTGGTCGAGGAGTTCGGTGAACCCGATGGCCTCGAAATCGTCGGGGCCGTGGACGCGGTAGGCGTCGAGGTGGAACAGCGTCAGCCGGCCGCCGGGGTAGACGTTGAGCAGGACGTAGGTGGGGCTGGAGACGGCGCGCGGGTTGGCGCCGAGCGCGCGGGCGAGGCCGCGGACGAACTGGGTCTTGCCGGCGCCCAGGTCGCCGTGGAGGGCGACGCACTCGCCGCCGGTGAGCGTGCGCGCGAGGTCGCCCGCCACGCGCTCCGTGTCCGCGACCGACTCCGACTCGTAAACACGTTCCACGCCCCGAGGATAGGCCCCCGCGCCGCGTCGACAAGTCCGCTCCCCTCTCACCGCCCGCGCGCTACCCGCGCCACAAGCGAATCCCGAAAAATATCCCCGCCCCGTCGCCTCCGATCGCACTTTCGTGCGCGCCCCTGACCAATCCCGCGTGACGCCGCACGTAAGGTAGACCGACCGCTCTTTGAAAACCCGATTCGCGGCCGACCGAGGAAGTACCGAAAGGTGCCGAAAAGTGCCGTTTTGGTACCGCTTTGTACCGCTTTCCAACTCCGCCCGCCGCGGCCCAACACATTGCCCGCCGCTCGGCTTACCGCCGCAGACCGCTCCCCGCGAGCGCAACCCGCTCAAAAAAACTCTCCCCGGGGGCGTTACACCCCGGGGAGAGTCAAAAACGGAACGGCTCATGGGTCGCCGGCGCGCTTACCGCGTCGACGGGTCGGTCTTGGTCGGCGCGTCGGGGACGGTGACGCCGAGCTCTTCTTCGGACGTGTGGGGCTCGTGCGGCTTGTCGCCGGGGGTGTTGGGGTTGGTCTTGAGCTGGGCGATGGCCTCGGCGGCCGGGCCGCGCCGGGCGGTGCTGGCGGTGACGACGCCGGCCTTTTCCAGGGCGGCCTCGCGCTGCTCGGCGTGGGACTTGGCCAGCGCGGCGCGCTCGGCCTCCTTCTTCGGGTCGCCCGAGCCGGCGAGCGGGCTGCGCTCGTGTTTGGCGGCGTTGCGGCCGTCGAGCGTGCTCTCGTACTTGATGCCGATCGTGCTCTCGGGCTCGCCGTGCAGCAGGCGGTTGACGAGCTCGACGCCCTGCATGAGCGAGTGGTCGGTGTTGGCGACCTCGTACTTCCACATGCCGAACCGGCCGCGCGAGTACACATCGTGCTTCTCGAGGAACGGGATCGCCTCGGCGAGGATGCCGTCGCGGTCGACGGTCGGCGTCGGGTAGCTGTACTTGGCGTCGAACAGCCAGGTGTCGACGATGTCCTTCTGATCCTCTTCCTTCAGCAGGCCCGCGTTGATCAGGCCCCTGATCGTGCGGTCGACGATCGTCGACCCGTCCTCGGGCTTGAAGTCGGAGTAGCTCGTCTCCGTCAGGAGCGAGTAGTACTTGTTGGCGTCGGGGGTCATGTACTTCGAGTAATTCGACAGGTACGTGACCCGGTAGAACGGGCAGTTGTCCTCGGGGAAGTACATCCAGGACTTGGTCGAGGGGCAGGGCTGCTTGAGGCCGATGCCGACCATGTACCCGCCGCTGTGCTTGAGCGACGCGGTCGCCTTCTTGATCTCGCGGGGGATCTCGCCGTTGATCACGTCGTTGCACAGCTTGTCGAGCGGCATCGTGGAGATCAGCTGGTCGTACTTGACGACCTCGCCGTCCTTGAAGCGGATCTCCTTGCGGCCGACGTTGATGAAGTCGACGGCCTTGTTCAGCGTGACGTGGCCTTCGAGGGGCCCTGCGAACCGGCGGTAGAACTCGCCGGTCCCGCCGAACAGGGGGAACTTGAACTGGTTGTTCGGGCCCCACCCGAAGTCGTCGGTGCCGAGGACGACGTTCTTGATGGCGCGGTTAACGTCGAGGACGGCCACGCGCTCGCCGATCCACTCCTTATTCATCATCGCCAGCGGGTGGGCCCAGACCTTGAAGTTGTACGGGCGCATGAAGTGCTTGGCGATCCCGTCGCCGAACACGGCGTTGACGAACTCGTCGAAGTTCTTCGCCGCCTTGTGGTCCCGCTTCGATTGCGCCTCGACGAGCCCGGCGAGGCACTCGTAGGTCACTTCCTTGGGGAGGTAGCGGATGTTGTTCTGGAACGGGTACGGGACCCAGTTCTCGAACATGCGGACCCAGCACTCGCGGTTGTTGAGTTGGTACTGGTCGCCCATCAGGCGGTCGAACACGTTGTCGTAGTACTTGTAGTGGCTGAACATCACGTGCCCGCCGATGTCCCACGTGAACCCGGCGGGGTCTGTGAAGGAGGAGGCGAGGCCGCCGATGTAGGGGAGCTTGTCGTAGACCTGGAAGTTCTTGTAGCCGAGTTCCTTGAGGCGGTAGGCGGCGCCGAGGCCGGTCGGGCCCGCGCCGATGATGACGATCTTCTTTTCGTTCGCCGAGTTCTTGTTGTGCTCCATGGTGCACGTCCTTTCGCGGTACAAATGCGGACGTCCGTTCCGTCCTGAGGGATCAGTCTTAAGTGTTTCGCTATCAGCAGGCGCCGTCCGTCATCCTGAGGTACTCCGAAGGATCTTGCCCCGCCGTCGCAAACCGTTCGGGCTCGCGAGAGGTTGCCGACGTTCGACGCTAGATCCTTCGCTGCGCTCAGGATGACGGGAGCGCGCGGGGCGGGCGGCTACGAGCCCTGCGTTGCCATATACACGTATTCCATCTCCGACTCCGTCAGCGGCTCGATGGGCTTGCCGCTCCGCCGTTCGGGCTTCGAAATCGCCTGCTTGATCAGGTCCTGCATCGTCTTGACCGTGTTTTCCCAGCCGCACTGTTTCGACAGCTCGAGCCCGCGCTTCACGCGCTCGCCCTGCTTGCCGTCCTTCAGGGCCTGCTCGGCGGCGCGGATGAAATCGTCCGGCGTGTTCTTCATCAGGTAGACGATGTCGCTCCACTGCTTGACCACGTCGCGGACGTGCGTCGAGATGATCGGGCGGCCCGTCGCCATGTATTCGAGGCCCTTGGTGGGATTGATGTATTGCGTGGCCGCGTTCATCGCGAACGGCATCATGCAGACGTCGAACGCCTTGCAGTAATTGGGCAGCACCTGGTAGTCGCGCCCGCCGAGCCAGAACAGGTTCGGGCTGTGCGGGAGCAGGTTGGGGTCGACCTTGACGACCGGGCCGACCATGGCGAACGACCAGTCGGGGCGCTTGCGGGCGATCTCGCCGATCAGGGCGTAGTCGACGCGCTCGTCGACGACGCCGAACCACCCGAGGATCGGGCGGCCCATGAAGTCGACGTCCGGCGGGACGACGGTGTCGCCCGCCATCGCCTTCCCGAAGTGCTCGATCTCGACCCCGCACCCGAACGTGTGGACGAAGTCGTGCTGCTTGCGCTTCTTGTCGCCGAGCTCGTACCCGCCGGTGAAAACGACGTCGGCGTGCTCGATCAGCCGGGCCTCGTTCTGGACGAGCGACTTGGGCGCGCCGGTGAACTGGTTCAGCTCGTCCATGCAGTCGTAGACGACGCCGCGGTTCTTGAAGTGGCCCAGGCTCCAGGCCGAGTCCATCGGCGAGTAGTACCACAGCAGTGGCGCGTCGAACTCGCCGGTCTCGTTCAGCTGGTCGATCGCCTGTCGGGTGAACTCGCGGAGCCGGCTGGGGAGCTTGGGGTTCTTGTTCCACGACGGCGGGACGTGCGGGCAGGCGACGGTGACGTTGGGCATCACCTTGTGGAAGTCGAGCCGCGGCTCGGCCTCCTCGGGGATGTCGAAGAACGGCTCCTCGACGAAGAGGATCTTGTGCTTCTTGGCGAAACGGCTGAGGAACTGTTGCGGGCGCTGCCAGACGAAACCCCAGCGGAGGTGGCTGAACACGACGATGCCGTAGCGGTCGGTCGCCTTCACCTCGACGGACGAGCCGCTGACGGTCGACGCGGCGGCGGGCTCGGCGGAGATGCCGGGCGCGGGGTCGGCATCACGGAGCACGGTCGCGTGGCCGTTCCCGTTGCCATTGGACTTCGCCGACGGCAACTCGACCAGCGTCGGCCCCGTCGGCGTGTCGAACCCGAGGCCCTGGCCCATGCCGGCGACCGTGGCCTGCATGTTCGGGAACTCGATCCCGATCGGCGGGCCCTGGTCGCCCTCGTCGGCGGGGACCGCAAGCTCGGCGAGCGCGCCGACCTGCTCGAGCCCCCCTGCCGCGAACCGTGCGTACTGCTTGACCAATGGCGACGCCTGGCGGGCCAGCGTGCCGTCGGCCTGGCGCTTGAGGTTGAACAGCCCGACCTCGTGGATCTTCCCGACCCGGTGGGTCAGCGCGCCGTCCCAGTCGACCTGGTCGACCATCGGCCACCAGAAGTAGCCGGTCATCGGCACGCCCTCCTCGCGAAGCCGCTTGCAGTCTTCCACCGTCTGCTCGAGCCAGATCTCGCGGTTGATCGGCTGGCCCTCGATGCTCGTCTCGGTCAGCATCATGGGCAGGCCGTACCGGTTGTAGTACGCGTGGCCGATGCCGTAGACGCCGACCGGGTTCTCGGCCCGGCGCTGCTTGATCTGCCCGTTCACCTTCTCCAACTGCCAGTCGGAGTGGGGGTAGTAGTCCAGGCCCAGGACGTCGGGCGTCTGCGGGTTGGTGCGGAACCACTCGAGGTCCAACTCGGACAACCCGTAGCTGGTGACCCAGTTGAACAGCGGGTGGTGGCGGTCGACCCGGCCCAGTAGCAGGTCCATCGCGAGGAAGCGGCGGAGGTTGCGGCGGCGGACCTCGACCGCGAGCTCGGGAATGCGCGTCTTGTAGTTCTCGACGTTGTCGCACAGCAGGACGGTCGCATCCCCCTGGGCCCGGCGGATCGCGCGGATCGACCGGCTGACGGCCTGGACGATGCGCGAGAGGACGGGCATGTACCCCTTCCACTTGCGCTGGTGCGGGGGCCAGAACCCGAAGTCGCCGGAGAACAGGGCGAGCACGAGCGGCTCGTTCACCGGGCACCAGGTGGAGATGGTCGAGCGGTAGCGGGTGACGAGCGCATCCGTGAATCGCTCGATCGCCTCGGGGAACTCGGGGTCGCCGGCCGCCTGCTTGAGCCAGAGCGGCGTCCCGAAGTGCATCACGTCGAGGTAGAGGTCGAGGCCGATCTGCCTGGCGAACTCGACGCGCTCGTCGGCCATGCCCCACTCGAACCGGCCGGGCGTGACCTCGATCTGGTGCCAGGGCAGCGCGTAGCGGAGCGTGGTCAGGCCGAGCTTTTCGCGGGCGAGCTTGAAGTCGTCCCGCCAGAATTTATTGTGCTGGGTCCATTCGAACTGGTCGACATTGAGGTGCGGGATGAACGAGCACTCGATGCCGGCGCCCCAGACGAACTTCTGGAGCACGGCGGGCGACGGCGAACGTGAGGCGGTGGACGAACTGGGATTTGTGGTGGTAGCGAGCAGCGGAGACATCGGCGCAACCTCCTTGGTGCGGCCGGCGGGCGCGCGTGGGGACGCCGCGCACGGGCGATCGCGTGCGGGGCGGCCACACGCGGCCAGCCGGGCCTGTGGGTCGGGTCGGTTCGGACCTTCAAAATGTCGCGCGAGGCGTCGCTCCTGAATGAGAAACCGGCGGGCCGGGCTCCCAAGGATCGGAGCGGGATCGAACGTCCTGGCGTGTCGTCAGTGCGATCGGCGGGCGAGTCACGGGCCGGGCGCGCGAGGGGCCCGGGGTGGGCGCGACTTACCGGCCGGCCGCGAATTGTCTTAGTCGGCAGGCGGTATATCGCCGCCACGCGCCGCGATCGGCGTCGGCGACGACCTCGGCCGCGGGCGCCGCGGTCACCGCCCGCCGCTCGGCGCGCCAGCCCGGGTACTCCGGTCCGGCGCCCGGTGCGGCGCCCGTGCCTGGGGCGAATTCCGGCGCTCGCCCGTGGGCGGGCGCACCCTGTTCACTGCGTACTTCCATGCGTGGCACTCCTGGTCATCGGGCCGAAAAGCAAAGCTCATGCCCGATCAGGCTCGGCAGTAAGCGCGCGGCGCGTCGGGCGCGTCGTGTAAGGAATGGGAGGAATGGGAAGGATGTGGCGCGGATCGCTTGAACGACGCGTGCTCAAACGATGTTGCGCGCGAGGGGCGTCCGCGGGAGCTGCCGACTAGACTTAAGCGACGACCGTGCCAAAACGGCCGAAAATACTGAGGTGATATTGCTGATTTGCTACGGCTGAGGTGGATCGACCGTGACACGACGGCGCTGGTCGGCGGACGCGCTGACGGATGAGGCCGCAGGCGGACAAGGATGAAGGAGGAAGGATGAGCCGGCCGGATCGTGGCGCGCGAGACAGCGCGCCGGGGCGCTGTTATATTGATGTGCTCGTGGGGAAGGTTGGTGTTCGCGATGAAATACAACCGCCGGGCGACCCGGCCTGACGGGCTTTACTATCGTGACGCACGAAAGGGGCGCAAGCGCCGCGGCGAGGGGGGCGGCGGGCCCGGCGCGCTCGTGATCGTGGCGATCATCGCGGCGGTGGCGGCGGCCGCGTACTTCATGCTCAAGTGATGCGCGCCGCGCACGGGATTGGGGTAGTCGTAGAATGACTCGTATGGACGCGCGCACCACCCCGGACAAACTCGACCTCAAGCGCGACGAGAAACTCGAGATCCGCTGGCGGGACGGGCACGTCTCGGCGTACCCGATCGCGTTCCTGCGCAAGCACTGCCCGTGCGCCGAGTGCAAGGAGTTTCGAGAATCTCAGACGACCAAGCCGCGGACGAGTTTGACCGTGTTCAGCAAGTCGACCGACAAGCCGCTGTCGGCGACGGGGGCGCAACTGGTGGGCGGGTACGCGATCCGGATCGACTGGTCGGACGGCCACACGAGCGGGATCTACTCGTGGGAGTACCTGCGGGGGCTCGCGGGCGCGTGAGCGGGGTCGGCGGGCGTGCCGCATTCCGGGCAGCGGTCGGGCGTGGCGCGGAGGTCGTAGCCGCAGTTCTTGCAGCGGCCTTCGAGCCGGGCGGCGCGGCGGCGCAGTCGGCGGACGAGCCAGATGATCGGCGGGAGCGCCGTGAGCGCGCAGGCGGCCCAGCACGGGACGATCGCGCAGCAGACTCGCCGCCCGGGCAGGGTGCGGCAGGTCGCATCGAACGCGAAGCCGAAGCCGAGGCGGTCGAACACGAACGGGATGTTGGGCGGCCCGTAGCCCCACGGGCGCGGGGCGGTGGGCGGTTGATAGGTCTGCAAGCGGAAGCCGAGTTCGTCGACGGACGCGGGCGGGACGGCGCGGTAGGCCCACAGTTCGCCAAGCCCGACGCCGAAGTGCCACTCGACGTCGGGGCGGACCCAGAACAGGACGCGGTTGGCGTCGTAGCTGCGTGCCCAGAGCACGGCCGTGCCGGCGCACGCGAGGGCGGAGGCGGCCGTGAGCAGCGCGGTGAGGATGCGCGCGAGGCGCTTCATCGGCGCCGGCCAATATACCGCGGCCGACGGGCGATCACCGCAGCAAATGGCGGAGGGGGTCGACGGCGATCTCCTGGTCGATCAGTTCGCAGTGGCCGTCGCAGAACGCGGCGGGGGCGTTGACCGCGATCCGCCCGGCGACCTCGGGGGCGGCGGTGTAAGTGCCGGGCTTGGCCTTGAAGCCGTGGCGGACCGAGAGCGGGTCGTTGACGCTGGTCGGGGCCCACCGGCCGTCGTTGGCGCGGTCCTCCTCGATCAGGAGGATCTTCTCGGGGGCGCGGAGGACCTGGGTGATCTTCCGGAAGCTCATGTTGGCGTTCATCGTGTAGCTGAACGAGTACCCGCCCTCGCCGGCGGCGGCGTCGCCGGCGGGCTGGCGGGTCTCGACGTCGGTGTCGGACGGGCAGCGGAGGAGTTTCATCATGGCGGGCGACGAGCCGTTGCCGCCCAGGTACTTGCCGATCGCGGACTCGCCGAGGTTGCGGTAGCCCGGGGCGAACTTGACCTGCCAGTGGATCCAGTCCTCGGGGTGCGGGCCGTAGTCGGTGCCCGAGCCGGAGCCCGGGTCGACGAAGTCGAAGTTCTTGACGACGTTGGTGCCGTAGGCGGCCGGGTACCCGCCGGCGCCCCCGCCGCCGAGCCGGCCGCCCGTGCGCGCGTAGGACGTGTTGTAGGGGAAGTAGCCCTTGTTGTCGCCGGTGTACATCATGAACGCCATGCCGACCTGGCGGAGGTTGGACAGGCAGGCGGTGCGGTTGGCCGAGTCCCGAGCCTTGCCCAGGACGGGCAGGAGGATCGAGATGAGCAGCGCGATGATGCCGATGACGACCAGGAGCTCGACGAGCGTGAACGCGCGGGGGCGCGGGCGCTGATGAGACATGACGTGGACCTCGCAGAGACGTGACCGGCGCGAGCGGCGCGGGGCCGCGGACAACGAACGATGTGACGCGGGCACTATACCGCGATCGACGGTCGAGGAATACGAGAATCGCGTCGACGTGGCAGGAGGGCGCGGGCGCTCGCGCGATTTGGGCACGAGTCGGGCGGCGGTGCATGCGCCCAGCGCCGGGCGGTCACTTGTTCCTGTTGATCTTGCCGGCGACCCTGGCGGCGAACGTCCGCGGCGCGAGCCGGTTGGCGGTGACGCCGAGTTTGTTCACGACGCCAGGGACGACGACGCGCTTGCCCCGGCGGAACGCCTTGAACCCCGCAACGGCGACGGCCTCGGCGGACGCGACGGGGATGAAGCTGGTCTTGAAGATGCCGGAATTCTCGGCCTTGGCGCGGGCGCGGAACTCGGAGTGGGTCGGGCCGGGGCACAGGGCGGTCACGCGGACGCCGGTCTTCTTGAGCTCCTCGGCGAGCGCTTCGGAGAAGGAGAGGACGAATGCCTTGGTGGCGTAATAGACGGCCATGAACGGCCCGGGCTGGAAGGAGGCAGTGGAGGCGACGTTGAGGACGCCGCCCTCTTTGCCCGCGGCGACGATCCGCGGGAGCAGGCGGTGGGTGAGTTCGACCAGCGCGGTGACGTTCACGCGGATCATGTCGAGCTGGCGGGGGAGGTCGATTTCCGTGAAGGCACCGATCGCGCCGAAGCCGGCGTTGTTCACCAGGACGTCGACAGGACGGTCGGCGAGTTGGGCGACGAGGTGCTGCGGGCCGGCGGGGTCGGCGAGGTCGGCGGTGAGGACGTCAGCCGAGGGCGCGCCGAGGGTCTTCATCTCGGCGGCGACGATCTCGAGCTGCTCCTTGTTGCGCGCTGTGAGGACCAGCGCGTAGCCGGCGCGGGCGAACTGTTTGGCGAGCTCGTGGCCGATGCCGACGGAGGCGCCGGTGATCAGGACGGTGGGCATGGGGGGATGATACGGAAGGTTCACCACAGAGGACACGGAGGGCACGGAGGAGGGGAAGACGAGGATG
>DATHXE010000466.1:0-11157 GCA_035459845.1 Tepidisphaeraceae bacterium
CGATGGTCCGACTCGCGCTGCGCGCTCTGTTCAACCGCCTGCGGCAGGACCGCGACTTCAACGCGGTCTGCTCGGGCGAGGTGTGGATCGACACGAAACGAAAGCGGCTGAACGTCGCGATGGACGGCGAGGTGGAGCCGATGGACGGCCCGCTGCATTATCAGATTTGGCCGGGGGCGCTGCGGGTGATCGTTCCCGCGAAGGGTGCTTCGCCGGCGGGGAGCGGGTAACGATTAACGATTAATGCTTAAGCAGACCATGACCCCTTAAGTATTACTCGTTACTCGTTACTCGTTACGCCCCCATGCCCGTCATCGCGCACATCTCCGACCTGCACTTCGGCGCCGAAGACCCGGCCGCCTCGGAGGCGCTGCTGGCGGACCTCAACGCGGTCACGCCGGAGCTGGTGATCAACTCTGGCGACTTGACGATGCGCGCCCGCGGGCCCCAGTTCGCCGCGGCCAAGGCGTACCTCGACCGGATCAAGTTCCCGCAGCTCACCGTGCCGGGGAACCACGACGTCCCGCTGTACGATGTGTTCCGCCGGTTCCTGTCGCCGCTGGGCCGATACAAGAAGTACATCACGAGCGACCTCGCCCCGACGTTCGCGACGCCGGAGATGGTCGTGATGGGCGTGAACACCGCCCGCTCGCTGACGTGGAAGAACGGGCGGATCTCGCCCGAGCAGATCGAGACGATAAGGGCGTCGTTCTGCGCGCTCCCCCGGCCGCTGTTCAAGGTGCTGGTGACGCACCACCCGTTCGTCCCCCCGCCCGACGACCCGTCGCCGGCGCTGGTGGGCCGGGGCAGGCTGGCGATGAACACGCTCGACGAGTGCGGGGCCGATTTGTTGCTGGCCGGCCACCTGCACCGGCATTACCAGGCCGACGCGAAGACGCACTACGTCCGCACGCGGCGGACGATCCTGGTCGCCCAGGCGGGGACGGCGATCAGCGTCCGCCGGCGCAACAACGAGCCCAACGCGTACAACCTGATCACGCTGATCCCGCCGCAGGTGGAGATCCAGGTGCGGGCGCATATCGACGGTGCGTTCCGGCCGATCACGGCGACGCGGTGGGTGAAGGTGGAGGAGCACTGGGTGCGGCAGGAGGCGTGACTCGCGACTGTCACAGGGCCGCTGAAGCGGCCCTGCCGTCTCGGAGCGCGCGCGAGAGATTCGGGACTGACGATCACACCCACCCGAGCGACCGTTCGATCGCGCGCTTCCAATCCGCGTACAGCGCCTCGCGCCGGTCCACGGGCATGCGCGGCTCGAACGTGCGGTCGACGCGCCAGTTGGCCTGTACTTCCGAGAGGTCGCGCCAGAACCCGACGGCGAGGCCCGCCGCGTACGCCGCCCCGAGCGCGGTCGTCTCGGTCACGGTCGGGCGGATGACGGGGACGCCGAGCACGTCGGCCTGGAATTGCATGAGCAGCTCGTTCGCGGTCATCCCGCCGTCGACCTTCAGCGCCGTCAGGGGGACGCCGGAGTCGGCGTTCATGGCGGCCAGGACGTCGCGCGTCTGGTACGCGGTCGCCTCCAGCGCCGCCCGCGCGATGTGGGCCTTGGTGGTCTGGCGGGTCATGCCGACGATCGTGCCGCGCGCGTCGGAGCGCCAGTAGGGGGCGAACAGGCCGGAAAATGCGGGGACGAAGTAGACGCCGCCCGTGTCGGCCACGCTCGCCGCCAGGGGCTCGACGTCCGCGGACTTGGCGATGATTCCGAGCTGATCGCGGAGCCACTGCACGAGCGCGCCGGTGATCGCGATCGACCCCTCCAGCGCGTAGACGGCCGGGGCGTCGCCGAACTTGTAACCGACGGTCGTGAGCAGCCCGGATCGCGACGGCACCGGAAACGTGCCGGTGTTGAGGAGCATGAAGCAACCGGTGCCGTAGGTGTTTTTTGATTGGCCTGGCGCGAAGCACGTCTGCCCGACGAGCGCGGCCTGCTGGTCGCCGAGGTTTCCGCAGACGGGGATGGCGCCGCCGAACGGGCCGTCGACCGTGGCGAGACCGAACGGCTCTCGGGACGACGAGGGCGTGACGGCCGGCAGCGCCTCGCGCGGGACGCCCAGCGCGGCGAGCATTTCGGGCGAGTAGTCGAGCGTGTGCAGATCGAGCAGCATCGTCCGGCTGGCGTTGGTGACGTCGGTGACGTGCCTGCCGCCGCGCGGGCCGCCGGTCAGGTTCCAGATGACCCACGAATCGATCGTGCCGAAGGCGAGCCGGCCCTCGCGCGCGGCGTCGGCGACGGCGGGGACATTGTCGAGCAGCCAGCGCATCTTGGGCCCGGAGAAATAGGTGCTTGGCGGGAGGCCGGTGATGGCGCGCGAGCGCGTCTGGAGGCCGTTGGCCTCCAGCTGTCTACAGAGCGAGTCCGTGCGCGTGTCCTGCCAGACGATGGCGGTCGTGAGCGGCTCGCCGGTCTGCTTGTCCCAGGCGACGGTCGTCTCGCGCTGGTTGGCGACGCCGACGGCGGCGACGTCGGCCGCCGTCGCGCCGGCGCTCGCCATCGCGCCGCGGATGACCTCGTCGGTGCGGTCACGGATCTCGGCCGGGTCGTGCTCGACCCACCCGGGCCGCGGCATGATCTGCCGGTGCTCCTTCTGGGCGCTGGCGCACGGCGTCCCGGCGCGGTCGAACAGGATGCACCGCGTGGAGGTCGTCCCCTGGTCGATCGCGGCGACGAAGCGCGGGGCGGTGGGCATGGGGGTATTGTGCCAAGGAGCGCGACGCGCGCGTAGGGTGGGCTCCGCTCACCGCTCTTGGGAGAGGCGCTCATCGCCGGGACCGAGCGGGACGGCCCTCTGCGCGAGCGGTGGGCGGAGCCCACCCTACGCGGCGAACGCCGCCCTCTGCCGACGGTACTCTTCTGACCTGGAGGGCCCGCCGCGATGTTCCTGCGCACGATGCTCGCATGCCTGCTCGTCTCGACCCTCGCCGCGCGCGCGGAGAACGCCGCGACGCCGGTCGGCGTCCCGGTGCTCGAGCGGCCGACCCTGCTCTGCCTCGGCGCGTACTGGGTCGTCCGCGGCGACGACAACGCGAACGCGGTCATCACCGTCCACTATCGCACAACTGGCGAAACCGACTGGCGGCGCGGGCCGAACCTGTTCCGCGTCGAAAAGGACCGGCACGTCCCCGACAAGTACCCGCCACGGGTCGACGTCCCGAAGGACGGTTGGCTGTTCGCCGGCAGCGTCGTCATGCTCAAGCCGGATACGGCGTACGAACTGCGACTCACATTGATCGACCCGGACGGCGGCACGGCGGCGCACACGCTCGCTGCCCGCACGCGCGGCGAGCCGGTCGAGCCGCCGGGGATGAACATCGTGCACGTCGCGCCGCCCGGCGAGCCGGCGGGTGACGGGTCGGCGGAGCGGCCGTATCGGGGAATTCGCGCGTCGTGGGGCAAGGCCAAACCCGGAACAGTGTTCCTGCTCCACGCGGGCGTCTATCCGGGTGAATTGGTCGTGAACAAGTCCGGCGAGCCCGGCCGGCCGATCGTCTTCCGGGCGGCGGGGGATGGGGAGGTCGTGTTGGACGGCGCGTCGACGGCGGCCCAGCGCACGCCGCGCGTGGTCACCGCCGTCAACGTGCGCGACGTGTGGTTCGAGAGCCTGATGATCCGCAACGCGACCTACGGCATCTCCGCCAACGACTCGGCCCGCATCGTCGTCCGCCGGTGCCACATCACCGGCGTCGATTACGGCTTCGCCGCCACGCGCGACACGGACGGCCGGCGGTGCGAAGACCACTTCATCGTCGACAACGTGATCGAGGGCCCGAGCGTCTGGCCGCGGAGCAAGGGGATCGAGAACGCGCGCGGCGTGCAGGTCACCGGGGCCGGGCACGTCGTCGCCTACAACCGGATCCGCGCGTTCGCCGACGCGATGGACACGTTCAACTCGCCGCGCGTCGAGGCGATCGACTTCCACCACAACGACTGCTCGGAGATGACCGACGACGGGTGCGAGCTCGATTACTCGCACCGGAACACGCGGTGCTTTGCGAACCGGTTCACCAACGTCTTCCAGGGCGTGAGCGTGCAGCCGGTGTTCGGCGGGCCGACGTACGTGTTCCGCAACGCGCTGTACAACGTCCCGATGGAGCCGTTCAAGATCCACAACGGCCCGAGCGGCGCGCTGTTCTATCACAACACGGTCGTGAAGACGGGCCCGCCGATGCTCGTGTTGACGCCCGAGCCGGCGAGCAATTTGGTGATGCGGAACAATCTGTTCGTCGGGACGGACTACGTGCCCGGCGTGAAGATGTCGGCGTGCGCTTGGGAGTGTCTGCCGCGGATGACGTACTGCGACTTCGACTACAGCGCGTTCGTCGGCGAGGGGTACCCGGTCTACCTGAAGTGGAACGGGACGCGGTACCCGACGTTCGAGGCGATGCGGGCGAAGGCGCCGATCGAGCGGCACGCGATCCAGCTCAAGGCGGCGGGGCTGTTCGCGAGCGGGGCGATGCCGCCGGGGGACGAGAAGGTGCAGCAGAAGGTGGCGGACTTGCGCCCGGCGGCCGGGGCGGGCGTGGTGGACGCGGGCGAAGTTCTGCCGGGAGTCAATGACGGCTTCGGCGGGAAGGGGCCGGATATCGGGGCGTATGAGGCGGGGGAGGAGGCGCCGAAATACGGGCCGCGGGGGAAGTGATGCGATCGCGAGTGCTCATCGTGGCATGGGTACCGCCCGTAGGGCGATACCCGTGGTCGGTGCCGGCTCGCGCGACGGACGGCAGACACGGGTAATCCCTTGCGGGGGCGTACCCATGCCACGAAGCGCTCGTTCTCGATGCCTGCCCCACTGAGCAACGGTCAGTTCCCATTCCCCTGATCGCTCTCCATCAGCTTCGCGATTCGCTGGGCCGGCTCCGACGGCGTCTCGTCGCCGTAGATCTTGACCAGGCGGACGTCGAGCGTCATCGCCAGGAGGAGCGCGAGTTGGCGGGGCGTGCGGTGGGCGGGCACTTCGAGGTCGTCGTCTTCGGCGACGATCGTCACCGTCGACTCGTGGCGCTGGCCCCAGTTGAGCAGCGTGACGCGGACGTAGCGCACGGCGTCGAACGGCACGGCACGGCTCAGCGCCAGGCGGCCGACGCCCGTGCGGACGATCAGGGTCCGCCGGCCGGGGTGGATCGCGACCTCGTAGCGAATCACGGCGAAAAGAGCGGCGGCGGACACGAACATCACGCCGAACGCCGTGCTCATGTGGTACCCGGCCCGGCCCTGGGCGGCGGACCAGGTGGCCATCGTGAGGTGGAGCACCCCGAGGCCGCCGAAGAACGCGACGGCGGTCCAGTTGGGCGGTGATTTGAGGACCAGCGGGGCGCCGAATTGCGGCGCGGCGCCTGGCGACTCCGACTCACGACCTGCCATGCCGACCTCCGGGCGCGTCGTGCGCCAGCGCGGCCTTCCCGACCAGCTCGCATCGTACGCAGGGCGGCGGAAGTACGACAAGACAAAAAGCGGTGCGGAGGAAGACTTCACCGCAGAGACGCAGAGTGCGCGGAGCAGGCGCAGAGAGGAGCGAAAAATTGGATCTCTTATGCGTCTCTCAGAATTCGATGCGCCCGCCCGGCGTGCTCACCTCAGTGATGCACGTCTGCCGTCCACGTCAGCAGAACAACGTCCCTCACCGCGGAAGCCGCTCCAATTCTTCCCCCACCGCGTCCATGAGAGGGCGCAGCGTCTTCTCGGAGAAGTCGAACACGATCCCCGCGGCGGCGAACAACTCGGGCAGCGGGCGCGTCCCGCCGAGCTTCAGGGCGGCGCGGTAGTTGGCGATCGCCCGGTGCGTGTCGTGGCGCGACTTCACCCAGAGCTGGAGCGCGCCGAGCTGGGCGATGCCGTACTCGACGTAATACAGGGGCGAGCCGAACAGGTGCGGCTGGCGCTGCCACCAGTTGGCCCGGTACGCCTCCAGGCCCGTCCAGTCGAGCGGGGGGGCGAACCGGCCCCAGGTCGACAGCCATGCGGCGGTGCGGTCGTCCCGCGTGTGGCCGGGGTTGGCGTACAGCCAGTGCTGGAACTGGTCGATCGTCGCGACCCACGGGAGGAGCCGGATCGCCCGCTGGAGCTGGTGGCGCTGGGCCCGCGCCACGTCGGCGGGGTCGGCGTAGAACGCGCCGAAGTGGTCGGCCCCGAGCAGCTCCATCGCCATGCTCGCGACCTCGCAGAACTCGATCGGCGCGTTCCGAGTGAACAGCAGCTCGTCGCGGGCCGCCAGCATGTGGAACGCGTGCCCGCCCTCGTGGAGCAGGGTGACGACGTCGTCGTGCAGGCCGGCCGCGTTCATGAAGATGAACGGCCGGCGGGACTCCTCGAGCGAGCACTGGTACCCGCCCGGCTGCTTGCCCTTTCGGCTCGCCAGGTCCAGGTCGCCGTTGACGCGGAGCGAGTCGAACTCCTCGCCCAGCGCGGGCGACAGGTGGTCGAAGATCGTGCGCGAGCGGCTGACGAGCGCGTCGGTGTCGTCGCGGGCGTACGGGCGCAGGGGCGGGCGGCCGTGCGGGTCGACCAGGGTGTCCCACGGGCGCAGGGCGGGCAACTTCATGTCGGCCTGGTGCTGGCGGTCCAGTGCGGCCGCGAGCGGGACGACCGTCCGCTCGATCGCGTCGGCGAACTGGGCGCACTGCTCGGGCGTGTAATCGAACCGCTTGTATTCCTTCCAGATCAGCGCCGTAAAGCTCGGCAGGCCGGCGTTGGTTGCGATCTGGTGGCGGGTCTTGACGACCTGATCGAACAGCGCGTCGACGGCCTCGCGGTCCTTGAACCGCCGGGCCTCGCGCCCCTCCCACGCGGACTGGCGGACGGCGCGGTCGGGCTCCTCCAGGAACCGGGCCGCCTGCTGGAGCGTCAGCTCCTCGCCGTTGATGACGACGGTCATGTCGCCGCACAGCTCTTCGTACTTCGTGACCAGCTTGGTCACCTCGGTCTCGAGCGGGACGTTCGCCGGGCGGAAGATCTCGACGTCGGCGCGCCATTGGCGGGCGAGCAACACGTATTTGCGGTCCTGCGCCTCCAGTTCGGCGAGGAACGGCGACGCGAGGAGTTTCTGCTGGAGCTCGAAGTAGAGCGGCTTGATCCGCGGCTCGATCACCTCGACCCAGTGCAGGTAGTGTTTCTTGATTTCGACGTCGTCGGTATGGCACGAGTGCTCGATGAACCGGCGGCTCCCGAACTCGTCGAACGCCGCGTCGAGCTCGGCGAAGTCTTCGAGCCAGCGGCGGAGGTCCGTGACGGAAGAAACCTCTCGCCCGAGCAGTTCCTGGTAAAGGGGCTCGCCCTGCGACCAGTCGGCGCAGTCGAGGTCGGCGGGGACGAAGCGGCGGGCGACGGGCGGGGCGCCGATTGCGGGCATGGGGGGTTCCTCGTAACGTTGGGCGGGTCCGACAGGCCCAAGCTTAGATCGCCCATGCCCGACCGACAACCACCCAACGCGGCGCCGGCCATCTCCCTGTCGAACGTCGGCCTGCGCCGCGGGCAGACGTGGATCCTGCGCGACGTCTCGTGGACCGTCCCGGCCGGGGCGTGTGCCGCGATCCTCGGGCCCAACGGGTCCGGGAAGTCGACGCTCACGCGCATCCTCGCCTGCCACTACTGGCCGACCGAGGGCGAGTCGAGCGTGCTCGGGGCCGTGTTCGGCGACGCGAATTTGCTCGAGCTGCGCAAGTCGATCCGCCTCGTGCAGCCCGCCGGCCCGTACGACATCGACGGCGAGCTGACCGCGCGCCAGGCCGTGCTGACCGGCTTCTTCGGCACGATCGGCCTGTACGACGCGACCGATGCGGCGATGGAATCCGAGGCCGACCGCCTGCTCGACCAGGTCGGCCTGTCCCACGTCCGCGACCACACCTACGGCACGCTCTCGAACGGCGAAAAGGTGCGCACGCTGATCGCCCGCGCGCTCGTGCGCGAGCCGCGGCTGCTGCTGCTCGACGAGCCGACCGCCGGCCTCGACCTTCTCGCGCGCGAGCAGGTCCTGGCGACGGTGCAGGCGCTGTTCGAGCCCGGCGCGTCGGCGTCGCGGCCGACGGTCATGATGATCACCCACCACGTCGAGGAACTGCCGCCCGCGACGTCGCACGTGCTGCTACTGGACGAGGGCCGGGCGGCGGCGCAAGGGTCGCCGGCCGAGGTGCTGACGGACGCCGTGCTGTCGCGCGTGTACCGGTGCCCGGTGAGGGTGCGAGTCAACGAGGGGCGGCACTACGTCGAAGTCCACCCGACGGCATGGCGGGAGTTGCTGAATCGCCAATGACGGCGGGTGCGCCGGGTGCCATGGCACCCGGAAGTTGCCCCGCTCTCCGCCATATCGTAAGTCCCACTAGCCAGCCGTGAGAAGGCGAGTCCTAGCCGCGGGTCCCAGACCGGCCCGCGGGGAGATTCTCGCCATGCTTTCGCCGACCCGCTTTGACGTTCTCGAGCCGCGCCGCCTGTTCGCCGCATTCGCCCCGGACGCATCGTTCAGCGCCGGCGGCTTCGCGATGAGCGATTTCGAAAACCGCGCGGACGCCGCCTTCGCCGTGGCGCTCTCGGGCGGCAAGACCCTCGTCGCCGGGTCGTCGGGTGGGGACTTCGCACTGGCCCGCTACAACGCCGACGGCTCCCTCGACGCGTCGTTCGGCGTGGGCGGCGTCGTCCGGACCGATTTCGGTTCCGACGCCGACGAGGCGTACGCGATCGCCGTCCAGCCCGACGGGCGGATCGTGCTCGCGGGCCAAACCCGCACCGCCGCCAACTTCTACGACTTCGCCGTCGCCCGGTACAACGTGGACGGGACGCTCGACGGCTCGTTCGGCGCCGGCGGCAAGGCCGTCGTCGCGTTCGGCAACGATTACGACCAGGCCACGGCCGTCGTGGTCACGCCCGACGGAAAGATCCTCGTCGCCGGCAGCGCGACCGAGTCGTTCGTTTCCGTATTCGCGGTGGCGCGGCTGAACGCGAACGGATCGCTCGACGCGTCGTTCGGCACGGGCGGCAAGGCCGTCGCGGGGTTCGACGACGCGTACGCCGGCGCCGCCGCGATGGCCGTCCAAGCCGACGGCGCGATCGTGCTCGCCGGGTACGCGAGCGACTTCGCCACCGGCGCGGGCGACGCCGCCCTGGTCCGCTACACCGCCGATGGCGTGCTCGACGGCTCCTTCGGGGCCGGCGGCAAGGTGCTGGTCGACTTCGGCACGATGGACGACGCCGGGCGGGCCGTCGCGGTCGACGCGCTCGGCCGGATCGTGCTCGCCGGCTACGCCCGCGACCCCGGCGCCGACGCGTCCGACTTCGCCGCCGCCCGACTCCTGGCCAACGGCACGCTCGACGCGGGCTTCGGCGACGCCGGCGTGGTCGTCCTCGACCTGGGCGGCACACAGGACCAGGCGTACGCCGTCGCGCTCGACGCGGATGGTCACCTCCTCCTCTCGGGCCGCGTCGCAGCCGCGGCCGGTGGAGGCACCGATCTGACCGTGCTGCGCCTGACCGACGCCGGCGCGCTCGACGACGAGTTCGTCCCCGGCGGCGTGCTGCGGATGGACACGGGCCGGGCCGACGACTCGGCGACCGGCATGGTGGTGGCCGCGGACGGATCCGTGACCGTCGTCGGCCCCGGCGCCTTCGCGTCGCCCGACGCCGACTTCGTGGTCGCCCGGTTCGCCATCCCGTCGCTCAATCTGGCGCCCGTCGTCTCGCTGACCGGCCCGAGCGCGGCGGTGCGGACGTTCGCCGTGTCCCTCGCCGGCCTGTTCACCGACGACGGCCCGGCGGGCACGCACGAGCTCTCCTGGGACTTCGGCGACGGCACGACCACCGCCTACGCCCCGGCGAGCGCCGGCCTGCTCGCGCCGTCACACACGTACGCGACATCCGGCGTTTACACCGTCACCCTGCGCGTCCGCGATGCCCAGGGCGCCGAGGGCGTCGCCACGCTGAGCGTCACCGTGTCGGCCGCGGGGTTGGTGACGGACGCGCTCACCGGCCAGACGACACTCCTCGTCGCCGGAACCGACGGCCGCGACTGCATCGACGTCAAACGCTACAAGAAGACCGGGAAAGTCGTGTTGACCGTCGGCGGCACCGTGCAGGGCGTGTTCCAGGCCGACGCGCTGATCGTCCACGCCGGCGCCGGCCGGGACATCGTCCACGTGCACGAACAGGTGACCCTGCGCGTCGAGATCGACGGCGGGGACGGGCACGACCGGCTCTTCGCCGGCGGCGGCCCGACCACTCTCCGCGGCGGGGCCGGCAACGACCTGCTCCACGCCGGCCGCGGCGCCAGCCTGCTCGACGGCGGCGACGGCGACGACGTGCTCGTCGTGCCGTCCTGCAACCGCTCGGCCAACACGCTGCTCGGCGGGGCCGGGAACGACCACCTGCACGGCGGCCGCGGCGCCGACGTGCTCGACGGCGGGTTCGGGAACGACCACTACTCGTGCGTGGGAAAGAACGACACCGTGGTGGACGTGGACCTGAAAGCGAAGAAGAAGGGAAATTGAGGGCGATCGCGCGACCCGAGCCGGGGGCACGACCTGTCCCTTGACGCCGCCCCGGTCCCCGCGGGTACAACTTCCGCGGCCCGCGGGGGTATGGGAGGTCGTGCCCATGTCCGGACGTCGGAAGCTCGTCGTCTGTGCCGCGCTCGCACTGGGCGCGCCCGCCGGTCTCGCCGCGCCGCCGGTTTACTCGAACGATTTCGAGGACGCCGCGAAGGTGGGCAAGGAGTGGTCGGCGACCGCGGTCGACACCACGCCGCGCGGCAACCGCAAGTTCCTCGGCCCCTTCACGACCGACAAGGTCACGCTCAAAGTCGGGGACCTTCCGAAGCACAAGTACGTTCGAATCTCGGTCGAACTGTTCGTCATCCAGACGTGGGACGGGAGCGCGACCGTGTCGCCGCGTGGGTCGCAGATCGGGCCGGATGCTTGGCGGATGGAGGTCGAGGGCGGGGCCGAGCTGGTCGCCCACACGTTTTCGAACCTCGACTTCGAAGCCGGCAACATCGCCAAGGAGGCGATGACGCAGACGTTCCCGGCGCTCATGCCCGGGCCGGTGCACCCCGCGAAGACCGGGGCGGCCGAGACCAACACGCTGGGGTACGAGTGGGCCGTCGGGGGGCGCGGGCTGCAGCCGGTCGACTCGGTCTACAAGCTGACGTTCATCGTCCC
>DATHXE010000467.1:0-2558 GCA_035459845.1 Tepidisphaeraceae bacterium
GACCAGGTCGCCGACGCCGTCGCGGCGGCGGACAGTGCCCGGCCCACGCTGCTCCGGTCGCGCCAGGCCCAGCGCCTCCGCAACCACGCGGCCATCCTCCGCCATATCGAGACCGACCTCCGCCGCGCCCAGGCGCTGACGCCCGACGGCGTGCTCCGCTGGTACACGGCGGTCAGCGCCGGCCTCTCGACCACCGACATCGACGGCGTCGCGGTCGCCCGGCTCACCGAGGTCGTACGGCGGATCAACTCTCCGCAGCTGCGCGTCAAGCCCGCCCTGATCGAGGCCGGGCAAGTGTACGTGCGGCTGCTCGCCGACCCGCTCGTGCCGAGCTTCAACGGGATCCTGGCGCGCCTGCTGTTGCGATACCACCTGGGCCGGTGCGGCCTGCCGCCGGTCGTGTTCGACCCGATCGTCGACGCGCGGTTCGGGAACGCCGAGGCGGCGGGGCGGCGCGTGGGCGAACTGGTCGAAGCGGCGCTCGACGCGGCGATGGCGAAGTAGCTCACCTCGCGCCGCGGGCACCGCACGGGCAGGCGGCGCGTGTGCGTGAACGCGTTGACCGGGCCGGGCGCGCGGGATATATTCGCCTATGCACATGAAGTTGAAGGCCGCGACAGACCGAGTGGACGTGATGTTCCGGGCGTTCTCGGACCGCACGCGCCTGCGCATCCTGAACCTGCTCAGGGGCGGCGAGACGTGCGTCTGTGACCTCGTGGGCGTGATCGGCGCGCCGCAGCCCAAGGTCTCGCGGCACCTCGCGTACCTCCGCAGGGCCGGGCTGGTCGTCGGCCGCAAGGACGGACTGTGGATGCACTACTCACTAACGCCCGCGCGGTCCGCGTTCCACAAGAGCCTCCTGAACTGTCTGGCCTGCTGCTTCCGGTCCGTCCCCGAGTTGAAGAAGGACGCGGAACGGCTCGGGCGGACCGAGTGCAAGACCACCGACGACGCCGGCGGCTGCTGCCCCGGCTGAGTTTTTTTGACGAGTACATTCGCGTATGCACATTTATCGCCAGATCAGGAGTGCCCCTGCCTGCTCCCCGGCGCGTTCGACCGGTGGCCTGGTCTTTCGACGACCCCGACCCCGCCCGCCGGGGGCGCGGAGGCCGAGCGGTTGGCCGAGTTCCGGCGGGTGCGGGGCGAGATCGGCACCCTGATCGGCGCGTGGGTGCGGGTGGCGGGCCAGCCGACGCCGGCGACGGAGGACCGCGATGAAGACCGGGATCACGAAGAAGTTGTCGTTCCTCGACCGCTACCTGACGCTGTGGATCTTCGCGGCGATGGCCGTCGGCGTGGCCGTCGGCTACCTCGCGCCCGGCGTCGAAGGGTTCATCAATCGGTTCCAGTCCGGCACGACGAACGTGCCCATCGCGGTCGGCCTGATCCTGATGATGTACCCGCCGCTCGCGAAGGTGCGGTACGAGCGGATCGGCGAGGTGTTCCGCAACGGCCGGGTGCTCGCCCTGTCGCTCGTGCAGAACTGGGTGATCGGGCCGGTGCTGATGTTCGGGCTGGCCGTCGCGTTCCTGAGCGGTTACCCCGAGTACATGGTCGGGCTGATCATGATCGGGCTGGCCCGGTGCATCGCGATGGTGATCGTCTGGAACGAACTGGCCGAGGGCGACAGCGAGTACGCCGCCGGGCTGGTCGCGTTCAACAGCGTGTTTCAGGTGCTGTTCTTCAGCGTCTACGCGTGGCTCTTCGTCACCGTCCTGCCGCCGGTGTTCGGCCTGAAGGGCAGCGTCGTCCAGATCGGGATCGGCCAGATCGCCCAGAGCGTGTTCATCTACCTCGGCGTCCCGTTCATCGCCGGGATCGTGACCCGCCTCGTGCTCGTGCGGGCCAAGGGGCGCGAGTGGTACGAGAAGCGGTTCATCCCCGCGATCAGCCCGGTCACGCTCGTGGCCCTGCTGTTCACGATCCTCGTCATGTTCAGCCTGAAGGGGAACCTGATCGTCCGCCTGCCGCTGGACGTGGTGCGGATCGCGGTCCCGCTGCTGATCTACTTCGTCGTCATGTTCCTCGTCAGCTTCTGGATGGGCCGGCGGGTCGGGGCCGACTATTCGAAGACGGCGACCGTCGCGTTCACCGCCGCGAGCAACAACTTCGAGTTGGCCATCGCCGTGGCCGTCGCCGTGTTCGGGATCAACTCGGGCGTGGCGTTCGCGGCGGTGATCGGGCCGCTGGTCGAGGTGCCCGTGCTGATCGGGCTGGTCAACGTCGCCCTGTACTTCCAGCGGCGGTACTTCGGCGGGGCCGTGGGGAGCGGGCGAGCCGTCCGCGAGGCGGCGTCGGAGGTGGGGTGCGCGACGGTACCCAAGTAGCTGGGCTAGCTCCGTCCGACGACTACGCGTCTAACAGCATCGTTCACTTGGTGAGGAAGGCGACCCGTCGTCACTGACGTCTGGCGGTGGCGAAGCAACTCACCAGCCGAAGCGCTCCTCGTCCCATGGGTCGCCGTGCATGTGGTAGCCGTTTTGTTCCCAGAAGCCGGGGGCGTCGGTGGCGCGGAGCTCGATGCCGCGGATCCACTTGGCGCTCTTCCACAGGTACAG
>DATHXE010000468.1:0-10352 GCA_035459845.1 Tepidisphaeraceae bacterium
ACGCGCGTCCTGGTCGGCTCGCCGGCCGTCGCGCCCGCCGCGATCAGCGCCTCCAACCGCGCCAAGCCCTCGGTCACCAGCCCGCGCATCAGCCAGTGCTGGTACGCGGCCGCCGCAAGGTCCGCGGCGCGCGACAGCCGCGCCGGGTCGCGCAGGCCGCGATCCAGCGCCGCCCGAACGTTGTCCACCTCCAGGTCCGACCGCGCGAGCCACTGTGCCTGCTCCGGGCCCCACAGCTTGGGCATCACCTCGGTCGTGAACGTCGCGAAGTGCTCCAGGTGCCGGCCCTCGACCTCGCCGCGCTCGCCGGACGCCTCGAGCTTCTCCGCAGCGTACTGGCGGATCGTCTCCAGCATGCGGTACCGCGCCTCCCCGCCGCGCTCGTCCATTACGACCAGCGACTTGTCGACCAGGCCCGCCAGCACGTCCATCACCGCGCCCGCGTCGACGTCGCCACCCGCGACGACGGCCTCGGCCGACTCGAGCGCCCACGACCCGGCGAACACGCTCAGCCGGGCCAGCACCGTCCGCTCGTCGGGCGCGAGCAGGTCGTAGCTCCAGTCGATCAGCGCCCGGAGCGTCCGCTGCCGCGGCAGGACCGTGCGCGGGCCCGTCGTCAGCAGGCCGAACGCGTCCGTCAGCCGCGCCGCGATCTGCGCAGGCGCCAGCGCCTTGACCCGCGCCGCCGCCAGCTCGATCGCGAGCGGGATCCCATCCAGCCGGCGGCAGATGTCGGCGACGGCGGCCGCGTTATCCATGACGAGCGCAAACCCGGGCCGAGCCTGCGCCGCGCGGTCGACGAACAGCCGGACCGCATCCACCTCCGCCAACTCCGCCGGGCCGATCACCCCCGACGCAGGCGCCGCCAATGCCGGCACGCGCAGCTCGACCTCGCCGGCCACACCCAGCGGCTGGCGGCTCGTCGCGATGATCCGCGCGCCCGCACATTGTTTGAGCAGCGCCGCCGCCGCGTCGGCGGACGCGTCGATCAGGTGTTCGCAGTTATCGAGGATCAGCAGGCAGGCCTTGTCCCCCAGCCATTCGATCACCGCACCCAGCGCCGGTCTGCCGGCAGGGGCGCGAACGCCCAGCGCCGCGGCGATCGCCTGCGGGACCGCGTCCGCCGTCTCGCCCGTCAGCGCCGCAAGCTCCACCTGCCACGCCCCGCCGGGAAACAGCGGCAGCACGTCGCGCGCGAGCTTGAGCGACAGCCGCGTCTTCCCCGTCCCGCCCGGCCCGAGCAGCGTCACCAACCGGTGCCGCCCGAGCAGGTCCCGCGCCTCCGCCAGCTCCCGCGTCCGCCCGACGAAACTCGTCGTCGGCTCCGGCAAATTATTCGGCGGCGGGGCGGTCGGGCCCGGCGCAACCGCGGCCTCGAACCCGTCCGGTGGAGGCGTCACGATCGTCTCCGGCAGCGCCGCGGCGATCGGCCGGTCGCCCAGCGCGGCCTCCAGGTCCGCCAGCATCACGTCCGCGCTCGGGTACCGGCTGGCCGGGTCCTTCCGCGTCGACCGCTCGACGATCGACAACACCGCCTCCGGAATGTCGTCGGCGAACATCCGCGCATCGGGGAACGGCGTGTTCAGATGACAGTGCAACATCCCCGGCAAGTTCGGCGCATCGTACGGCGGCCGGCTGGTCAGCAGCGTGAAGAACGCGCACCCCAGCGCGTACACGTCGGACGCGATCGTCGCCGGCTCCCCCCGACACTGCTCGGGCGACAAATACGCCGGCGTCCCCAGGATCGTCCCCGCGTGCGTCAGCTCGGACTTCGCGTCCAGCACCCGCGCCAGACCGAAGTCCGTCACCTTCACCACGCCGCCGCGCGTCCGCATCAAATTGGCGGGCTTCAGGTCACGGTGCACGATCCCCGCGCGGTGGGCCGCCGCCAGTCCCGCAGCCGCGTCGCGCACCGCCGCCGTCGCCTCGCGCCAGTCGAGGAACAAGTGGTGCCGCAAGTGCTCGGCCATCGACCCGCCGTCCACCCACTCCATCGCGATGAAGACCAGCCCCTCGTGCCGCCCGACCTGGTAGACGGCCACCGTGTTCGGGTGATTGAGCCGCGCCGCCGACCGCGCCTCGCGCAAAAACCGCTCCGCCGCCTCCGCGTCCGGCGCGGCCGCGGAGTCCTTCGGCGCCTTGAGCAGCTTGATCGCCACGTCGCGCTCCAGGTCCGGGTCGTGCGCGAGATACACCACGCCCATCCCGCCCACGCCGGCCGTGCGGACGATCTCGTACTGCCCCAGGCGCGAGCCGGGACCGGGGATGGAAGAGGATTCGGGCATCGATCAGCGCGCGATTATAACGACGAGCGGCTCGGGCACCTCCGGTGCCCATGCGACGCGGATTTCACGCGCCCCGCGGCGCCCACGGTTATACTCCCACCCCATGTCCGCCAACGACGGCTTCCAACTCTTCCCGACCACCCACTGGTCCCTCGTCGCCAAGGCCGGCCAGGACCCGTCCGAGTCGCAGCGGGATGCGCTCGGCGAACTCCTCCAACGCTACACCGGCGCATTCCGCACCTTCCTCATGACCCGCCACCGCCTGACGCGCGACCGCGCCGACGACATGGTGCAGGGGTTCGTCCTGAGCCGGATGGTCGAGCGGAACATGATCGGCCGGGCCGACGCCGGCCGCGGGAAGTTCCGCAACTTCCTCATGACCGCGCTCGAGCGGTATGCCGTCGACCAGTTCCGCGAGGCCGGCGCCCAGAAGCGCGGCGGGGGCCAAGTCGGCGTCGACGTCCAGGAGCACCAGGACCGCCTCGCCGGCGACGCCGAGGACCCCGAAAAGGCGTTCGACGCCTCCTGGGCCCGCGAGGTCGTGAGGCAGACCATCGACCGCATGCGCGCCCAGACCGAGCAGACCCGCCCCGACCTCTGGGGCGTGTTCCACGACCGCGTGATCGGCCCGACGTTCGACAACGCCGAGCCGACCGCCTACGCGGACTTGATCGCCCGCCTCGGCTTCAAGGACGAGGCCCAGGCCGCCAGCGCGCTGCAAACCGCCAAGCGGATCTTTTCGCGGATCCTGCGGGGCGTGGTCGCGGAGTATGCGCTCACGGCGACGGACGTCGACGAAGAGGTAGCGGAGCTGATGCGGGCGCTGGGGAGGTAAATCCGCCCGCTTGCGGGTTAGCGGGCCAACGGCTCGCGAGTACCAGAAACCGCATCGTCCCCGGGCGCCAATCCGCGCGGATCCGCGGGCTTCCGGTTTTCGTATGTGGGCGGGCCCGCTAACCCGCAAGCGGGTGTGCTGCGCACACGGGCGCCGGTCGCGCGCGACCTACTTCTTCCCCTTCACTTCCCAATCCGACCGCGCCTGCGCCCCCGCCATCGTGCCGGTCCCGCGCACCGTGAAGATCGGCTCCTGCAGGAACGTCGTCGTCCGCCGGCCGGCGTCCATCTCCACCCGCACGTCCGGGTCGACGTGCATCGTGATGAAGTCCGCGTTGTCGCGCCCGAAGTGCCGCAAGCTGCCCGGCCGACGGTCCAGGTCCACCGCGACCGACAAATCCACCGGCACCCACCCCACGCCCGCCGCGAAGAACTCCGCCTTGACGTGCTCCTTCTGCCACGCCATGCCGTGCAGCTTCTCGTCCTTCTCGGCCGACTCCGCCCACCGGCCGATCAGTTGCCGCGCCGGAATACCGTTCGCCCGGCACGCCGCGACGAACAGCGCCGTCAGCCCGCCGCAGTCCGACTTCATCGCCTTGCACACCGCCGACGCCCGCCGGTCCATCCGGTCGACGTACTCGAAGTCGGCCGAGTCCTTCACGTCCAAAAACAGCCGCCGGGCAAAGTCGACGTCGGTCTCCTTCGCCTTGGGCCGCAGCCCCCGCTCGGCCAGCCATGCCTGCACCGCCGGCGACTCGTAATCCGCCAGCCCGCCGGGCGCGCTGAACAGCGTGCGCTCGCCGTCCGACAGCGGTGCCACAGGCGCCGCCGGTGGCTTGCTCGCGAGCGTCCGCGACACCAGTTCGATCGAATACGTCATCCCGACGGTGACGTGCTTCTTGGGCGGCTCCTCGGCCGGCGTGATCCGCCAGACCAGAAACGGCCGCGCGGGCGGCGTCGCTTCCGCCCCGCGCTCCGCCTTCGGCGTGCTCTCGATCGTGATGTCGCGCTGCGACGCCAGCACCGGCGGCACCGGCCCCACGACCGTCCACGACTTGGGGACCATCCGCGGCGCCGCCGCCACGAACGCCAGCGACGCCTCCACCCGCCGCGGCCGCCCGAACTCGATCGACACGGCCGGCGGGGTGGCGGCGTTGTTCTTGTCGAGCTGCGCCCGCGCCTCGGCGGCGAGCTTGGCCGGCGAAACGGCTGGCGGCTCGGCGAAACAGGCGTCGGTGATCAGGAGGACGACGAAGAAGGAAAGGGCGGACGTTCGCATCGCCCGCATTCTACCGCGCTACTCGACTTCCTTCAGGAGCTTCGCCGCCGCGGGCGTCCGCCGACCTTCGGGGATGTCGCGCAGCACCTGGGCCGCCTCCGCCTTCTTGTGCGCCGCCGCCAGCGCCCGCGCCACGTCCAGCCGCAGCGCGTCCGCCGCACCGGCGGTCGGCGCGCCCGCCAGCACCTTACCAAGGCACTTCGACAGCGCGTCCGGATCATCCGCGTGCGCCGCGACGATCGTCGACAGCACCTCGGACCGCACCAGCGGCCCCGCGTCCGACGCCGCCCCGAGTTGCGGCGCCACGAACCCCTCCGCGATCCGCGCCGCCAGCCACGTGTCGTCCAGCGGGTCCAGCGCCGCCCGCGCCGCCCCCAGCGCCGCCGCCAGGCCCTGCCGGCGGGCCGTCTCGCTCGTCCGCTCGGAGTTCGCCTGGCTCCACTGCAGGATCTCGCCCACGCGCTGGTAAAGCGCCTTCTTATCCGCGCCGACGCCCTTGATGTCGCCCAAAAACCCGGCCGGGTTCTCCTCGCGCGTCGACAACCCGCGCGGCTCGATCTGCTTCCCCGCCCGGGCCAGCAGGTACGGAACCAGCGCCGCCCGCACGGCCGGCGCATCCGTCGGATCCGGCTTGGCCTCGGGCTCCACCAGCTTGGCCGGGTCCGGCCCCGCCCCGTCGGTGATCTGCTTGCCGAGCTTCTTCCACGCGTCCGCGAACTGCGCCTTGAGCGCCGTCTCGGCGACGTGCGGGTTCATGATCAGGAAATGGTCGGCCGCCGCCGCCACGGTCCTGGCAAAGTCCGGCCGGTCCTCCGCGAGCATCAGCGGCAGCGCGAACCGCCAGTTCGTAACCACGTTCGGCGCGCCGCCCTCGCTGGCCGCCAGCCGGATCGCCGCCATGCGCCCGGGCCGCTGCAGCGAGATCGCGGCCGGGCTCGCCCACGCGCCGTCCAGCGCCGCCGTCAGCTCCGCCGCCGTCCGCAGCGCGACGTTCGGCGCCGCCGCCAGATCCGGAGGCAGCGCCGGCGGCTTCACCTGGTGCTCGCCCATGATCGGCACCCCGCCCGGCTCGTTCGGCGGCGCCGCGCCCGCGACCCGGTCGAAGAACACGCCCGACAGCTTCGTGCACATGCTGTAGTTGCGATTGATCTTGACGTAATACTTCGCCGGCCCCGCGACCACGAACTGCTTGTACACGCCGTTGTAGAAGCCGACGACGCGCGTCCGGGCCAGCGGGGCCGCGAAGTTGGCCGCGTCGGCGATCGGGCCGACGTTCTCCTTCAACTCGACCAGGAAATCCCGCCGCCGGTTGTGCGTGCTCGTCCCGTCGAAGTTGATGAAGTACAGGCTCAGCCGGTGCGTGCCCGCCGGCACCGTCACGTCGAGCCAGAGGTCCGGCCCCTCCCAGTCCTCGTGGTACGCGTCGCGGTCGAACGACCCGTCGTTCCACTCGCCCTGGTACCGCTTCACCGCGTTGGGCACGTACAGCACGCGCGGGTCGTCCGGGCTGTTCTTGTGCCAGTAGGTGTACGGGCCGCCCTTGTTCTTCGACTCGTGCGGGCCGATCGCCACCTGGCACCCGTATCCCTGCGCCCACCCGGTCTGCCCGTAATTCGGCAGCAGGTAGATCTGCCGCCCGTAACGCCCGACGAAATCGCCGCGCGTCGACCAGTCGTCCCCCAGGAACGCCGCGACCGGCTGAGCCTTACCCGCGGGCGGGAGCGCCGCCGCCGTCACCTTCGCCCGCAGCGCATCCATCACCTTCGGCGACGGCGCCTTGGCTGCCGACGGGTGCGCGCCGACCTTCGCCGGCGCGGGAAGCGCAGCTCGGCGCGGCGCCTCGGGCGCCACGAAGTACTTCGCCGACTCCAGCAGCCCCGCGCCGTAAGTCCCGACCAGCGGCCCCGCCGCCGGTCGCGGCAAGATGCACGTCACCATCTCCCCGAACTTCCCCGGCCCCGGCGACCCCGCCGCCGCGTGCTTCCCCGCCTCGTTCGCCTCGTCCACCGCCTCGTACCCCTCGGTCCGATACCCGACCCAGAGCAGCCCCGCTTCGTCCTCGGCCAGGCACGTCACGTAATCTTCCGCCAGCAGCGACACGTCCGCGCCCGGCGGCTTGAACCCCGCCGGCGCGCCGCCCGTGCGGTCCTTCACCTTTCCGGCGAAATCCTGCCCCCGCCGGAACGTGAACGTCTTGGCCCCGTCGATCGACTTGCCCAAACCCCACGGCGTGGCGACGTACACCGTCCCGTCCCGCGCCACCAGCACGTCATTGACCATGCACGAGGGCAGCCCCTTGCCGACCGGCTCGACGCCCGGCCGATCCGGCCCCGTCACGTTCGTCCACGTCGCGTAATCATTCTCAGGCGACGCGATCGCCAGCCCCTCGCACTGCATCCCCGCGATCAACCGCCCCTCGGCGTCGAAGGCGATCGCCTGCACCTGGTCCGCCGGCAGCCCGTCCGCCCGCGTGTACGTCACCCACTCGTCCGCCTTGGGCCGGTAACGCGTCAGCCCGCCGTCGGTCGCAATCCACACGTCCCCCGCGTGCGGTCCGGCCGGGCAAGCCTTAATCGCGAACACGCGCGTCCCGCCCAGCCCGGCGACCGGGTCGTACGCCCGCCACTTCGCCCCGTCGAACACCGAAACGCCCCCGTAACAGTGCCCCGCCCAAACGCGCCCCTGGTGGTCGACGGCCAGCGCGTAGACCGCATCATCCACCATCCCGCTCTTGGTCGACCAGTGCTGCCAGCGCTTGCCATCGTGCCGGTAAACGCCCCACCCTTCCATCCCGACCCACAGCGCCCCCGTGAACGGGTCGCGCGCCGCCGCCATCACCTTCAGCGCCTTGGCATCCCACGGCAGCGCAGGCGGGCTAGCCTGCTCCACCACCTCCGCCGCGCGCCCCGCCAGCGCCACCGACAGCAACACCACGACCCCCGTCACCCGCATGATCATTCGCATAACCGCCCGCTTGCTGGAGATGTCCCGACGAACCCGATCGGCCACGAGGCGCTAAACGTGAGATTCCCAACAATCTGACGCAACGGCAAGGGGAATGTTCCGCGCCAACCCGAATGCCCCCCGTTAGCCGCGACCCGAAGGGCAAGCGTCAGCGCCGCCCACAGGGGAGCGCGTCGTGCGGGCTCCACATCGATACCCGCACTCCCGGAGGCGCTGCTACAATGTCGTGATGGGCGAAATTCGCGAACCCGTCCGACTAGTAAACATCGGCGACACGCTCCAGGCCCCGCGGACGCGGAAGTCTCGAAAGAAGCCGCGCGCGGTCGAAGTGGACGCGATCGTGGACACCGGGGCCGTCATGTCCGTCATCCCCAGCCACGTCGCGCTCAAACTCGGCATCGGCCTCCGCACGAAGCGGGTCGCCAAGTACGCCGACGGCCCGACCGAAGAAGTTGGCGTCACCAACCCGATCCTCTGGGAAGTGCAGGGCCGCGACACGGTCGAAGAGGCGCTGGTGCTCGGGGACACGGTGCTGATCGGTCAGACGGTCCTCGACAAACTCGACCTGCTCGCCGACTGCGCCGGCCGCCGCCTCATCCCGCACCCGGACCGGCCCGACCAACCGGTGGCGGTGGTTCGATAGATCTTCTGACCCAAACAAGCCGGGGCAGAGCGTACGGGCTCCGCCCGAAGCGCCGCCCCGGATCCGCCCCAACCGCACATCACACCCAAACCCAACGAAAACGCCCCACGCGATCGCTCGCGCAGGGCGTTCGATTCTCCGATCAAAAAGCACTCACCCCACCGCGTGCTTGATCTGCCTCGTCACGCCGCCCGCCTTCGCCGAGTCCAGCACCGCGTCGCACACGTACTGCGTCTCCAGCGCCTCCCGGAACGTCGGCGAGCACGGTTTGCCCTTCGCCGCCGCCTCCAGGAAGTCCGCCACGTGGTTCACGAAGCTGTGCTCGTACCCGATCTGCAGGCCGGGCACCCAGTACTTGTCCATGTACGGGTGCTCGCCGCCGTTGTCGGTCACGTGGATGCTCTTCCACCCGCGCAGCTTGCCCTCGTCCCTGTAGTCGAAGTACTCCAGGCGGTGAAGGTCGTGCAGGTCCCACTTGATCGACGCCTTCTCGCCGTTGATCTCGAACGTGTACAGCGCCTTGTGCCCGCGCGCGTACCGCGTGCTCTCGAACAGCCCGAGCGACCCGTTGGCGAACCGGCAGAAGAAGATCGACGCGTCGTCGATGCTGACCTTCTCGACCTTCCCCGTCTCGACGTGCTTGCGCTCCTTCACGAACGTCTCGGTCGTCGCGTTGACCGTCTCGACGTTGCCGTTCAGCCAGATCGCCGTGTCGATGCAGTGGGCGAGCAAATCGCCCGTCACGCCGCTGCCCGAGGCCGCCGCGTCGAGCCGCCACAGCCCCGCCCCGCCCTGCGGCAGGTCCGCGTTGATCGTCCAGTCCTGCAAAAAGTTCGCCCGGTAGTGGAAGATCCGCCCGAGCCGCCCCTCCTCGATCAATTTTTTCGCCAGCGAGACGGCCGGCACCTTCCGGTAGTTGTACCAGACCGTGTTCGGCACCCCGGCCTTCTCGATGACCCGCACCATCTCCTCCCCCTCGGCGGCGTTCATCGACAGCGGCTTCTCGCACAGGATCATCTTCCCCGCCGCCGCGCACGCCAGCGCGATCTCCTTGTGCAAATTGTTCGGCGTGCAGATGTCGACCGCGTCGATGTCCTTCCGCTCGACCAGCTTCCGCCAGTCCGTCTCGACCGACTCGTACCCCCACTTGTCCGCGAACGACTTCGCCTTGGCCGCGTCGCGCGCCGCGACGGCCTTGAGCACCGGCCGGTACTCGAGGTCGAAGAAGTTGTTCACCCGCCGGTACCCGTTCGAGTGGGCCCGGCCCATGAACCCGTACCCGATCATGCCGATGCGCAGGTCTTTCATGTGTCTCCTCTGTGCCGCCAGATGTGCGGTCCGAATGTGGACCGGGAATGATGCCCGCCGAGGCGTGGCGCGGCAAGGGCTGGCGCGGCGATCGGGCGGGAGTCACGACCTCGCACGAACTACGGCGCGGTAGGCCATTCGCCGGCCAACTTCAGCACCTGTTCTCGCACGCTCGTCTTAACGAAGAAGTCGATCTCGATCACGAGCCGGTCGAGCAGCGGCGCGACCGCCCGTACGAGCCCGACCCGCGTGAATTCGATCAGCAACCCCAGCACGCCCACGGGAACCAAACCGGCCGCCACCGCGGCGGCGCGCCCGTCGCGATCGTCCATGAGCACGTGGGACGCACCCGCTTGCAGCGCGAGCGCGATCGACTCCGTCTCCCCTGGATGAAGGCCGGCGGTGAACGCCGCGGCCCGGCTCACGTCTACGACCGGAACGACGCGAACGAACGGCCATCGCGACAGGTCGAGGGCCGGCAGCTTCGCCCTGGCGACCGCCACTTCCGCTGCGACGGCAGGCGGGACGTACACTTCGGCGAACAGCGACCCGAGGAGTTCGACGAGGCCAAGGTGGGCAAGGGCGCGCAGCGGGGACGTGTCGCTCACGACAAGGCGGACGATCACTGCCCGCCCTCGCGCGCGTCCCGCAGGCCGTTGAGCGACGCGACCTCCTGCGCCCAGTACTCGTCGTCGATCCGGATCACGGGCAAGTTCCGTTTCCTGAGTTCTTCGTCGAACGCCTCGCGATTGATGCCCAGGAGCCGCGTCGCGGCCGGCTTGGGAAGCAGTCCCCCGTCGAACATCCGGCACGCAAACTCGACGAGCGCCTCGCGCTCGCTGAGACCCACCTGTTCGAGGACATCGTCGGGAATGACAAGCGGCATACGGTCACCTCTCCCCTCATTATACGGTAGCGACGCAGCCGAGCGCATCCCGAAGCGATCCGATCGATCACGCGCCGCCATCCGGCATCCGGGGACATCGTACCGCGCATGTTTGCGTTGACCTCTCGTAGCCGCCCCGCTTGCGGGGCGCGT
>DATHXE010000469.1:0-2051 GCA_035459845.1 Tepidisphaeraceae bacterium
GCGCGACACCGCGGCCGAGGCGCGAGAGTCGGCGCTGATCGAGGACATCAAGCGCGGCCACGACGAACAGGCTAAGGCGGGCATCTTTCTTACGACCGAAGAATTGGTCTCCGCCCCCGATTGGGGCCGCGAATGATTGTCGTCGACACGAACGTTGTGTTGGCCGTGGTGGTACGCAGCGACGCGACGCAGGCCGCGCTGGCCGCTCGTGCGCGAGACCCGGAATGGATCGTTCCGCGACTGTTCGTCAGCGAGGGGCTCCAGTCGCTGCTGAAGTACGTGGTCGTTGCCCGGAGCATGGACCGCGATCAAGCGCTCAAAGCGTTCAAGCGGGCGACGAGCCTCGTGAAGGTGGGCCACGCGGAAGCCGAGCCCGTTGACGTGCTCAACACGGCCATTCGCCTCGGTCTAACCGCCTACGATTCCGAATACGTCGCCATGGCCGAACTGCACGGCCTTCGATTCGTGACGCTCGACGGTCAAGTCCTCAAGGCCGCGCCCGGCGTGGCGGTAACGCCAACCGACTTCGCCGCTGGCCACTAACTCCCCAAATCATCAAACCGGCGAACTTCCCCATGACCCCCACCGAGATCCAATCCGCCAACGCCACCCTCGCCACCCAATCCCCCCTCGACGTCGTCCGCTGGGCCATCGCCCACGCGAACGGCCGCGCCGTCGTCTCCACCAACTTCCGCCCCTACGAGGCCGTCATCCTCCACCTCGCCACCCAGGTCCAGCCCAACATCACCGTCCTCTGGGTCGACCACGGCTACAACAAGCCCGCCACCTACGTCCACGCCGAGGACCTCATCAAGCGGCTCAAGCTCAACGTCAAGCTGTACGTCCCGAAGATGACTGCCGCCCACTACGACGCGACCCGCGGCGGCGCCCCCGAGCCGACCGCCGAGAACGAGGAGCGCATCAAGGCCTTCAGCACCGTCATGAAGCTCGAGCCCTTCCAGCGCGGCATGCGCGAGCTCGCCCCGTCAGTCTGGCTCACCGCCCTCCGAAAAATCCAGAACCCAAACCGCGCCGGCATGGAGCTCGTCAGCGACGACCCAGGCTTCCGCACGCTCAAGGTCAGCCCCGTCCTGAACTGGACCGACCAACAGATGGACGCCTACTGCAAGCAGCACGACCTCCCCGTCGAATGGGACTACTTCGACCCCGCCAAGGCCGACGAAAAGCGCGAGTGCGGCCTCCACATCGCCTGGGGCCAAAAGGCCGTCGCGGGAGAGAAGTAAAGCGCGGCGGCGCGCACTTCCTCGTTTAGCCGCGACCCGAAGGGCAAGCGTCAGCGCCGCCCGCAGGGGAGCGCGTCCGCGAACGACAAACCGCGCGGTCCGCCCCATTCGTGAATCACTTCGAATGCCGTACGTCGACCTCCACGCCCACTCCACCGCCTCCGACGGCACCTTCGCCCCCGCCGCCGTCGCGCGCCTGGCGCACGACGCCGGTCTCGCGGGCCTCGCCCTGACCGACCACGACACCGTCGCCGGCGTCCCCGAGTGCGCCGCCGAAGCCGCCCGCCTAGGCATCGCCTTCCTCCCCGGCATCGAGATTTCCGCCATCCCCCCCACCGCCAACGGCACCCTCCACATCCTCGGCTACGGCGTCGACCCGCTTTCCCCCGCCCTCGCCGACATGACCCGCGGCCTGATCGAGGCCCGCAATCAGCGCAACCCCCGCATCATCGCCCGCCTCCGAGAACTCGGCATCGACATCACGCTCGACGAAGTCCTCGCCGAAGCCAATGGGGGTGTCGTCGGTCGCCCCCACATCGCCGCCGTCCTCGTCCGCAAGAACGTCGTCCACACCATCAAGAGAGCCTTCGACGACTACCTCGGGCAGGGGGGCACAGCCTGGGTCGACAAGGAGCGCCTCACCCCCCGAGCCGCCATCGACCGCATCCGCCGATCCGGCGGCGTCTCCGTCCTAGCCCACCCCGTCCAACTTCGCACCACCAATGCCGCCCAGCTCACCCAAACGATCAAAGACCTCGCCGACCTGGGCCTCGAGGGCATCGAAGTCCTCCACTCCGACCACACCCC
>DATHXE010000470.1:0-7787 GCA_035459845.1 Tepidisphaeraceae bacterium
GGACGTCGGAAACCCCCTGAATCCGCGTCCGCCGCGTCTCACAAAGCCTGTGACTTCGTGCCGATGCGCGTGCCGAGGACACAACTCTCGGAACACGCTCGCAGCGGTTTCCGGCGCTACGCGAGGCGCCGCACCTTTCGAAACTGCAACGCGGGAGGTGGCACGCGAAGCCGGTAGCCGAGCAATGATCGGCAGTGGGACTGTTGGCACGAGACGTAGGTGAGAGAGAGGCAATTGCGGCACGCGAAGTACGGGTAAGCGGGGCTTAGGTAGAGCTTGGACACCCATACGCCGCACGCCGCCGGGCGGAGTGGTTGATCGCACATGACCCACCGCCGATAGCCTCGGTTTGGCAACGGGGTGGTTCCGAGTCGAATCTCCTGCACTTTCGGCTGGCCGCTGGACGTGTACTCGAGAGTCAACTTCGAGATGCCCTCCATGTTCACAACCCAGAACGTGACAGTGCCGACGCAGACCTTTCCGGCCCCCGCCTGCCATTCCAATTCGCCCAGATGGCACGTGTTAGCGGTGAACAACCCCTGCCGTGCGAAAGCGCCGACTGGCAGCGGGAGGCACTCCTCTACCGTGACATTGGAAACGCCGCTAAACCCACTCCCGAAGCCACCCATCCGATTCTCCTAAATTCCTGTCGACCAGGCTGGCCTCACGGCAGGGCTCGCGGCACCACGATTCTCGCTGACATTGACGAAAACCCCGCCTTAGCCCGCCTGGCGGGGGATAACGTCAATGTCAGGGTTAAGAGCCATCGCGAAGACCATGCTCGGCCGGCCCCTCGATCCTGCGTTGGCCTGCATCCACGTGCCGTAACCTTGATCCACCAGATGTTGCAGGTAGACCGTGGCGTCGGCGACGCTGGGGAAGTCGCCAGCGCGGGTTCGATGCAGCTCACGCGGCGACATCGTCCCACCCGTGGCGCCGACCAATTCCAGCGATTCCCGCAACATTCGCTGCTCGTCGGTCTCGGCCATGTACCCGTAGACACGACGGGTTTCCTCGGCGAACCAGCGTGCCAACGCGATTCCTTCGGCGAGCGTTTCCTCGTCCACGTGCGCATATTGATCGACGGCGCCGCTGGCGACCTTCACCTGATGAAAGATCAGCGCCAGTCTCGCCGCATACCCCTCTAACTTCGACCAGGCGGCGGCCAAGTTGGCTGACAGCGTGCTCTGTTCTGTGGCGTGTTCGTCATAGAACCGCACGAACTCGAGCTTGGCGGCTTCGTCCAAGTCCACTGAGACAGGCTCGGGCCCACCGGGTAGTTGATCTGGCGCGAGCGCGAAGAGACCCTCGAACAGCCGTTCGACAGCGCCCAAGAGTTCGCGATCGACTTCGGCCTCCGTCCACCGCTTGGGCTTGCGTGCCGGCATTGCGAGCAGGAAGCGGGCGGCCAACCCGTTCTCGAAGAACTCGGGCCGCAGCACGCGCTGCAGAGTGGCGGGTTGGATACCACCGACGATTCCCACCGACGCGCGGGGGATGAGCATCGTCCGGCGATCGCCGGTTTTCCGATCGACCTTCAACGTCCCGGCCCGGTGCATCGACAGGTAGTGGGCGACGTCCGATCCCCCGCCCCCGGTCTTGTACCGGTCAAGCCCCCCAAACCACCCGGCGAGTTCATCGATCGCAACGAGGACGCCCCGCGGCGACGCGTCGAGCCGCTCGGCCAACGCCTCCACAGTTACGTCCGTGCAGTAGACGTGCTCGCAGTTCGTTGGCGGCGTGGGGGGTTCGCCCCGCGCGGCCTTGGGCGCGTTCTTCCAAGCCTCGCGCTCGGCCTCGTACGCGGAAACGCACTCGCGGTGTTCCGTCATCAGCCGGGCCTGTCTTCGGAAAAGCGGTCGCAAGGCCATCTCGAAGGCCGGCGTTTTCTGCGTACCGCTATCACCGACGACCGCGGCCCAGATGACCGGCGGTTCCTGCCAGTCCCGTTTCAGGCGGATCCGCCGGGTATTGCCGATAGCGGCGCCTGCCGCCGCCAGAACGGGCATTGCCAGATACGACCTGTCGCAGCCGATCGCGGCGGCCGCCTGGTCGACAAATGAACGGAGTGGCTCGGGAAGCAACGTGGTCGGGAAGCGCCTTCTGCTACCCATTGCTCACCCCCAGCCATTCGCGCGACGCACCTGTCAGATCCGCCAGTACATCAAGGGTGTTGTCGAACAGCCGGGTAAGGCGGAGGCGTCCCGCGTCGTCGTAATCCATGCGGAGCAGGCCTAACCGGTCCGCGTCCTCGGCTGCGCGCGTCAGTCGCCAGCCACCTAAGCGATAACGCTTCCAGAGTTCGCTCTGCTCTTGGGACCGCAGCCGGACACGACCGTCGCGCCATCGCAGCCAGTATTCGTCCAGGAAGGCGACCAGGTAAGCGATCGCCTGTCGCTGATGCCTTCTCAATGGGATTGCGCTCCCGCGCACCCGCTGTTGGGTGTACAATGTCATCGGATTCTCCAACGACCGTCACCCGCTCCAGCAAGATCGGTGGCGGTCGTTCTAATTGATGGCTTAGCGGATGCGGGCGCGCTCGAGTGTGGCTTCGGCGCGATCCAGGTCCGAACCGGCCGTGTCAGCCGTGCGGGCCGAGACGGTGGGATTGGAAAGTCGGGCGAAGAAGCGGACGAGCGCCTGCTCCGTCGTGCAGAGCGTTCCGCCGACTCGAATGGTCTCGAGCTTGACCCCCCGCAGGCCCCGTTGAGCCCAGCGGAAGAACGTGGAGGGGTGGGGCTTGCGCTGCCCCCTGCGTTTCGGCAGCCACCTGACGGACTGCGCCTGCGTGAGCGGTAACGGAGTCTCGATCGACGGGTCAATCATTGCGTGCACTCCTCTGGTTTCGCGTGCGTGTGCACAGTGAACCACAGGATGTGAACGCCGTGTTGTGTTCCTTCCGGCCACCTTCCGGCCAGTCGTCAGGCCTTCTGGCGTAGCACCGCCAGTAACTTCCGTCCGGCGGACGTGAGCGCATACCCGCAGTTTCTTCCGTCCGGGCGCCAGATAAAGCCGCGTCTCTCAAGGGCATTTACATCGCGTCGAAGCGTGCGGGACGTCGATTCGGCGCCAATCCGCACCAACCCCCGCAGGATCTCCTTTTGGATCATGACGTCCGCGCTGTGCCCCAGCACCCGTAGGATGTCCATCTGCTCCTCTCGCGGGTCGCCGGAGTCGGCAGCGGAAGGCTTTCTCGCGGCACCAAGGTAGCACATCCGCACGAGCTGCTGCATGTTGATCAGTGCACGCACCGCCGTAAGGGGGTTCGTCACGACCGAAGTCTCGTTCAGTCTGGACAGCAGCCGAATTGCAAACCTTCGGAGCTTCGGATCGGCGGCGCCGGTACGGAACACCCAGGCCCGTAGGGCGGAGATCGACGCTCGATGATGTAACAAATAGTCCCGATAGTTGACGGCCATGTGCGAGCCAACCGACAGGTCGTCATCGTCGTGCAGCCCCCAGCCCACTTCACCCGCGAGGTCGCGTCCAAAAACCCGAGTAACGTTCTCGACGAACGTCGGGAAGCCACGGGTCAGACGTGCAACGTCGTCCGCGGCGTCCACCGCGGTGACTTCGGGGATGAGACTCCCCGCGTCTTCCCCGACAATTTGGTGCCAGACGCGATCGACGGAGTCCCTAACTGACTTCGCAACATCGAGCGGCTCGGGACGCTTTCTGGGCTCGCGCTGCATCTTGAGCATCTGGCGCATAACCCATTTCGGCGCAAAAGTCGGCTGAGGATCGTCAGCTTTGACTGGTTTTCTCATACCTGTCTTCCGGGTGCCGGCGGGCACGAATGCCGAGGCTATCCGACTTCCGCCATGATTCGAACCGCGGCCTCGACGTTCTTCTCCGCGTAGATCTGCGTCACCGCCAACGTCTTGTGCCCAAGAATCACCTGCGCCGCTTCGAGGCCGTACTCGCGCCGGAGCCGAGTTGCGGCCGTATGACGGAGCTGGTGGGGGTGCCAGTTGTGCGAGTCACGCCACGAGAGGAGTTCGGTCTGCTGTTTGGGCGTCAGGCGGGCCCGCCACTTTGCGAGCGTCTCTTTCGGCTCCCGGGCCAGGGGTGCCGGAGGCGGGAATGCACGCGCGCACGCGCGGGCGATCGCCCGCCGGAACGCGTCGACGTCGTATTGGTCGCCGGAGGTCCGCTTGGGACGCGACCGCCGGTTGCTCCCGGGCACGTTTCCGCACGACATGGGCGTCTTCCTCCCTGCGTGGAGCGCGTCCAGCCGCTGACGCTCCGCCTGCGACGGGGAGAATAGGTGGGCGTCAGAGTCGTCCGTGAGGTACGGCGCGATCACCAGGCGGGCCCGCGGGCCCAGGCGAACCTCACGATGGTGCCCGTGATGCTCGGTCTTGTGGTGCGCCGGGCGGTAGACCCACACCGTGGCCCTTTCGTCGATGTCCCGTCGGCGCATGGCACACACCTCCCCTGGCCGCATGCCCGTCAGGAGTTGGAGTCGCACCATGGCCGCGACGGTCGGCGACAGGTGCCGGAGCGTGGTCTCGACCACCGCCTCATCCACCGGCCTCACCGGCTCGGCCTCGGGCGCCTCGCACCGTCCGGCCTTAAGGCCTGCGACGGCGAGCAGCCCGTGGTGTACCGACGAGGGCACGAGTTCGTTCTCGACCGCCCACTTGAAGACATGTTTTACGCGGCTGACCTGCCGGTTCACGTGGGTGCGGCTCCACTTCAGGTCGACCATCGTCTGGCGGACCGCCTTCAGGCGGAGCGGCCCGAACTCGGAGGCCGGCAAGCGCCCGAAGAGGCGGCGAACGGGCGCCATCGCGAGCCGGAAGTTGTCGGACTCCCCCGTCGGCGTGCCGTCGGGCCCGCGGTAATATGTTTCGGCGTGGGCCCAGAAGGCGGCGAGCACCTCGGCCACGGTCGTCGCGCCCGCGGCCTCCGGGGTGGCGGAGGGCGTGCGCCGCCCGGCGGCGAGCCACTCCGCAATGTGGCGGTCGTACTCCAGGCGGCTGGTCTCCGATTCGTGCGCGCCCAAGTAGTGATCGCGGCCGTCGAGGGTGACGACGGCCTGGCCGGAGGCCTTGTGGTGACGATATTTTGGGAGGGATCGGGTGAGGCGGGGCATGGCGGGCTCCGGAAAGCGAGCCAAAACGGTATGTACCGTTTTGACCGGAGCTTTCGCGGGCCGCACTGCCCACCGCGGGCAGGTTCGCAATTAATGCGATCGGCGTGGGTTACGGACTAATGGGCGATACAGGGCTCGAACCTGTGACCTCCAGCGTGTCATGCTGGCGCTCTAGCCAACTGAGCTAATCGCCCGTTCAGTGGCGGGGCGAATTATAGCGAGTTCGATGACCGCGACAAGGGGTGCGAAATGGCGTCTCGCGGGTCGTTAACGCGGTTGCGGGCGGGTGTCCCACGTCTTTCGTGAAAATAGGGCGGCAAAATGGGGGGTTGCCCCTTTTCTGGTTACGACCGGTCTGTACCATGCCGGCCGTCAGTCAGGCATTCGACGCCTCATTTGTAAGGCCGCCGCCCGCCCCAGCCACAGTCCGGCGCATCCCCGAGTCGCCGGGCTTCCCCGATTGGGCGGCCGCCTCGCGGCGTCGATTACGGGCTTCACCGCTCGCCAGGTAACGAAAGTCTCCGTCACGCGGTCTCGCACGTGCTGCGAACCGGTCGTGGTCGGGGGTTCGTAGTCGGACGGCGCGGTGATTTCCTGCGAATCTTGTTTGGGCAGGGCCGCTGAAGCGGCCCCGCCGGTGGTGCGTGTTGAAGAAACGCGCGCGTCGCGCCGGGCGCCCGGGGTTCGTATCCATTTGCAAATTTCGGTTTTCACACGGGAGCGGACCTCGATGTCTCGTCGCCAGCACTCTCATCGCACGGATGCCTTGAATGCCAGCCACCGCCGCCGCGACCGCGCGCCGGCCGCCGATCTCGTCGAGCGGCTCGAGCGGCGCCAGATGTTCGCCGCCAGCGCGTTCGTCGAGTCGACCGGGCGCCTGGTCGTGTGGGGGACGGCCGGGAACGACACGATCACGGTCTCGATGGACCCGAAGAACGCGGCCAACGTCCTGGTGAACGCGAATGGCAAGACGTGGTCGTTCGCCAGCGCGCACGTGAAGCACGTGCGGGTCGAGGCCGGCGCGGGGGCCGACGTCGTGCGGTCGAGCGAACAGTACGGGGCGGTCAGCCAGCCGATGTTCTTCCTCGGGGGGGCGGGGAACGACACGCTGATCTCGGTCACCGGGGATGACGCGCTGATCGGGTCGACCGACAACGACGTTGTCATCGCGAGCAAAGGCAACAATTACCTCGACGCCGGCCCGGGCGCGGACAAGGTGTTCTCGGGCGCGGGGAACGACACGATCCTGGGCGGGGGCGGGGGCGATTACCTGCTCGACGCGGGCGGGACGAACACGGTGACCGCGCCGGGCGTGACGGTCGTCAAGGCCGCGATCCCGGCGACGATCGCGGGCGTGCCGCAGTGGTCGGGCAGTGGCGCGGCAGCCACGCCCGCGCCGACGCCGGTGCCCACGCCGATTCCGACGCCCGCCCCGCAGCCGCCGGCCACCACGCCGCCGGCGCCGGCCCCGACATCGCAGACGGCGAACGGCGGGAGTTCGAAGTTCGTGATCGGCGTGTGGAGCCAGTCGCCGTGGCGGCTGGCGTCGTGGAAGGCGCGCGGGATCAACACGGCCGTCGGGTACGAGTCGATGGGCGGGACGGTCTCGGTCGACCAGTTCAGCCAGTACGCCAAGGACGCCGGGCTGATGATGATCCGCCACCCGAACTGGGCAAATTTGGCCGGCGAGAAGAAGTGGACGAACCTGATCGGGTGGATGCACAACGACGAGCCGGACGGGCACAACACGCCGGCGAGCGTGCTGCAGGCCGACTACGCGAAGATGAAGGCGGCGTGGTCGAACATGCCGGTAATGGTGAACTTCAACGGGTCGACCGTGCTCTGGGGCTACGGGACGACGACGGCGGCCGGTTACCAGGCGTACATGAAGGGCGCGGACTGGATCAGTCAGGACCTGTACCCGATCGCGTCGCACAACCGGCCGAGCGCGCTGGACGCGCCGGGGCTGGCGTCGGCCAAGCTCGCGCAGCTGTCGGGCGGGAAGCGGCAGATCGCGGTGATCGAGGCGTCGGACCAGGAGTTGTACAACTCGCGCGGCGATTACCCCGGCGTGACGGCCGACCAGTTCCGGGCCGAGGTGTTCAACGCCGTGATCGCCGGGGCGACCGGCATCGTCTACTTCCCCCAGCGGATCGGCAAAGGCTTCCTGTGGGAGAACATGACGCCGGCCGTCGAGGCCGAGATGGTCAAGACCAACGGTCGCCTGGCGCGGCTGGGCGACGCGATCATGTCGGCGATGAACCCGGCGGGCGTGACCGTCAAGGCCGACAACGCCGCGCTCAAGACCACCTGGCGCAAGCACGGCGGGAAGACCTACATGATCGTGTTGAACAACTCCGCCGCGGCCGTCAGCGGCAAGCTGGCCACGACGGGCGTGACGGCCAACACGACGGCGACGGTGGACGGCGAGGGCCGATCGGTCGCGGTGCGGAACGCGCAGATCGCGGACACGTTCAAGCCGTACGAGGCGCACGTGTACGTGGTGTGAGGGAGAGGGAAGACGAAAAACGAAAAGACGTAATGGAGACGGCGCGGATCGTCCTTTACGTTTTTCGTCTTTTCGTTTTCCGTTCGAATCGTATGTGGGGTAAAGCAGCCGTGGGGCCCGTCTCGGGCCCCGCGGTTTTTCCTTTATCGCGCGCAACCGTTTTGCACCTGCTGAATCAAT
>DATHXE010000471.1:0-3807 GCA_035459845.1 Tepidisphaeraceae bacterium
GTCGGCGAAGTAGAGCGTCGTCGCCTTCGGGTCCATCGCGATGCCCGACGGCTGGGCGAGCTGCGCATCGAGCAGGGGGCCGTCCTTCAGGTTTTCGCGCGACGACCCGGCGAACGGCTCGGCCGCCCCCGTGCCCAACTCGACCCGCCAAATCTGGTGCGGGCCGGCCATCGCCACGTACAGGTGACTCTTGTGCACCAGCAGGTCCCACGGCGACGCCAGCGCCACGTCGCGCCCGACGCCCGGCACGTTGCTCCGCGTCGCCTGCTTGCCGCTGCCGGCGAGCGTGCGGACGGTCCGCTTCACGAGGTCAATCTCGCGGATCGCGTGGTTCTCAGTGTCCGCGACGTAAAGCGTCGTCCCGGGCTCGCCCCAGGCCACACCCTGCGGCTGATGGAACTTCGCCTCGTTGAATGCGCCGTCCACCAGGCCCTTGCTCCCCTCGCCGATCATGAACTGCACCTTTCCGCTCGCGGCGTCAAGAATCAGGATGCGGTTGTGGTTCGAATCGGAGATGGCCAGCCACTTCCCCTCCGACGCGATCTTCCCCGGGAACGCCAGCAGCGACTTGGGCGCCTTGTCCTTCTCCAGCGCGAACTTCATCGGCCGGCGGTCGATCTTCTTCTCCGCGTCCCACTCCTTGATCAAATCGCCGATCACCGGGTCCCACATCGCGAAGATCCCCTCGCCCGACTTTTTGCGGAGGATCTTTCCGTCCGGGTCGATCAGCACGAACGTCGGCCAGCCCTTGGCATCGTACGCGTTCCAGACGTCGAACGACTTGTCGTTGATCACCGGGTGGGTGATCTCGTACCGCAGGATCGCCTCGCGGATGTTGGACGACTCCTGCTCGGTGGTGAACTTCGCCGAGTGCACGCCGATGACGGCCAGCTCGTTGGGGTACTTTTCCTCGAGCTTGTGCAGGTCCGGGATGACGTGAATGCAGTTGATGCAGCAGTACGTCCAGAAGTCGAGCAGGACGAACTTCCCGCGGAAGTCGGCGAGCTTGAGCGGCTTGTCGGTGTTGAGCCACTCGAGCTCCGCCGGGAACTCCGGCCCCGCGGCCTTCCCCTGCATCGCCGGGTCGATCCCGCAGGCGGGCAGGGCGAAGAGCAGGGCGAGCAGGGGGATCAGGCGGTGGGTCATAGCGGGGGTCTCCAAGGGTCAGCAGATCATAGTCGGTGGAGCCCCGCCCGTTCAGCCCGCGTTGGGGCCTGTCCCGTTGACCGCCATCCCGGAATTTTGTTTATTATCTTGAAATCCGTTATGCCGGACGATACATTCTACATACCGGATGAAGAAGTCCCCGCCCAAACCTGCCGAAGTGGTCGACCCCGTTCACGAGCAACTCTGCACGCGCGTTCGCGACCTGCGGAAGCGCAAGAACTGGACGCTTGAAGACCTCTCGGCCGCGTGTGGCGTCTCCAAGTCCATGCTCTCGCAGGTCGAGCGCGGGGAGGCCAACCCCACCCTCGCCGTCGCGTTCCGCATCGCCCGTGCGTTCGGGCTGTCGATCGGCGAACTCGTCGAGTCGCCGGATGGCGGGCCGTCCCGCGTCGAGGTCATCCGCGGCGCGGACCCCGCCTTCGTCTACCGCGCCGACCGCCAGTGCCGCATCCGTACGCTCTCGCCACTGCACCTGGAGAAGTCCGTCGAGTTCTATGAGGTCGTCTTAAAGCCCGGCGGCACGCTCGCGAGCGCGCCGCACTTCAAGGGCGCCCGTGAACTGGCCACCGTGCAGTCCGGCGCCATCCGCATCACGTCCGGCGACGAGTCGTCCGACCTCGCCGCCGGCGACTCCGCCCACTATCCCGCCGACGTCGCCCACGCGATCAGGAACGCCGGCGACGCCGAGGCGGTCGTGTACCTCGTCGTCACGTACGCGGCGGACGCATGACCGTATCCGACACCCCCATCCTCTACTGGGTCGACCTCGCGGGCGTCGCGGGGTTCGCGCTGTCGGGCGCGCTCCGCGCCGTCGACCGCCGGCCCGACTTCGTCGGCATGCTGATCCTCGCCTGCTGCACGGCGATGGGCGGCGGGGCGGTGCGCGACGTGCTCCTCGGGCGAGAGGTCGCGTTTCTCCGCAACGGCGCGTACCCGCTGGTCGTGCTGCTGGCGGTCGTCGCGGTGTGCGTGTTTCCGGCGACGCTGATCCGCCGGACGCGCGTGTTCGAGTACTTCGACGCAATCGGCCTGGGCGTGTTCACGGCCCTGACCGCCTCGCTCACCTGGCGGACGCCGGGCGTTTCGGCGGGGTCCGTGCTGATGGTCGCGACGGCCGCGGGGTGCGCGGGCGGCGTCCTCCGCGATCTGATGATCGACAAGCCCACGCTCGTCCTGAGTAACGAACTGTACGTCACCCCGGCCATCATCGGCGCAGCCGCCCTGATGATCCTCGAGCGAACCGGCGCCTCGGCCGACGCCGCGTTCATCGGCGCGATCGTCGTCACCACGTCCCTCCGCATGCTCTCGATCCGCTTCGGCTGGCGCCTCCCCCGCGTACCAGGCGCCCAAGTCGGCGAGACCAATCCCATGGCGGCAGCCGAGGTCGCCAGTTCGACACAGAGTATTCACCGCAGAGACGCAGAGGACGCGGAGAATAACGAAGTGAGCTCACGAATGACCACGAATCTCCACGAATAGGGTCGATTATTCGCGCCCATTCGTGTTCATTCGTGAAACCACTCTTCTCTGCGTCCTCTGCGCCTCTGCGGTGAATCATCAGAACGGAGAAATCATGCCCGCGACCAAAACCATGCCCGCGCTCGTCAAACGTGAACGCAAAGAAGGCCTCTGGCTCGAGGAGGTGCCGGTCCCGCAGATCGGCATCAACGACGTCCTGATCGAGGTGCTCAAGACCGGCATCTGCGGGACGGACGTGCACATCTACAACTGGGACGCCTGGGCCCAGAAGACGATCCCCGTCCCCATGGTCGTCGGCCACGAGTTCGTCGGGCGGATCGTCGGGCTCGGCGAGAACGTCCACGACTTCCACGTCGGCGACGTCGTCTCCGGCGAGGGCCACGTCGTCTGCGGGCGGTGTCGGAATTGCCTCGCCGGACGCCGCCATTTGTGTAAAGACACGCAGGGCATCGGCGTCAACCGCCCCGGCGCGTTCGCGCAGTACCTCGCGCTTCCGGTCACCAACGTGTGGGTGCACGAGAGCGTGGCCGACCGCGAGCACGGCCACCCGTCGAAGATCTCGCGCGACGTGCAGTCGATCTTCGACCCGTTCGGCAACGCCGTGCACACCGCGCTGCAGTTCGACCTGCTCGGCGAGGACGTGCTCGTCACCGGCTGCGGCCCGATCGGCGTCATGGGCGTCGCCGTCGCCAAACACGCCGGGGCGCGGTTCGTCGTCGCGACGGACGTGAACCCTTACCGGCTGGAACTGGCGAAGAAGATGGGCGCGACGCGCGTCGTCAACGTGAAGGAGGAAAGGCTCGCCGACGTCCAGAAGGAACTCGGCATGAAGGAGGGCTTCGACGTCGGCCTCGAAATGTCCGGCAACCCCGCCGCGTTCCGCGACATGCTCGCCAACATGGCCCACGGCGGGAACGTCTCCATGCTCGGCATCCCGCCCGGCGGCGAGATGGCCATCGACTGGAACACCGTCATCTTCAACATGCTCACCATCAAGGGCATCTACGGCCGCGAAATGTACGAGACCTGGTACAAGATGACCGTCATGCTCCAGTCCGGCCTCGACATCAGCCCCGTCGTCACGCACCGCTACAACTTCCAAGACTTCCAGAAAGGCTTCGACGCCATGCGCGGCGGGCAGAGCGGGAAGGTCGTGCTGAC
>DATHXE010000472.1:0-15508 GCA_035459845.1 Tepidisphaeraceae bacterium
CAAGCGAGGAACGATCCTTACGCGTCGTCCTTCGCCGGCGAGACGGAGGGCGTCGCCTTCCCCGCCTTCATCTCCGCCACGTCCTTCTCCAGCCGGGCGGCCCGGCCGCGCTCGCGGAGGTCGCGGAACTGCCGGATCGTCCCCACGACCGTCCGCAGCAGCCACCACCCGATCACGCTGACCACCGCCGTGAACAGCATCAGCAGCAGCACGTGCGGGTTCTGGAAGTCGGTGAAGACGAAGTCGAGCAGCCCGGCCACGCGCACGTTCCAGTTGCGCGACAGGAACACGATCACGTACAGCCCGATCAGGCCGAACACGATCCCCTTGGTCCACAGTTTCAGTTTAAGCCAGAAGTTCGTCATGGGCAGCAGGTTCCGCAGGCGACCGCAGACGGCATCCTACCGCGACTGGGGGACGAATACTCCCGCGTCCCGCGGGAATCCGACTCCACAGGAGTCGGCGTGGAACGGCCCGGAGCTTTAAGGCGTCATGCCCATCCACCGCGACACGACCGCCTTCAGCACGCCCAGCCCGGGCGCCAGGTACGCCGCGATCGGGCAGTAGTATAGCATGACGAACGCCGTCCCCAGCCCCAGGTACGGCCCGTACGGCAGTTCGCGGCGCCGGCCGAACAGGATCATGTAGACCGCGATCGCCAGCCCGAAGAACGGGGCCACGAAGAACGCGACGGCCGAGGCGCCCGCCCCGACGACCGCCCCCACGCCCAGCATCAGGTCCACGTCGCCCATCCCCATCGCCTCGCGCCCGAAGGCGAGCGACCCGAGGATGCGCGTCAGCCAGACCACCAGCGCGCCCACCAGCCCGCCCAGGACCGACCCGAGCAGCCCGCTCAGCCAGTGGTGCTCGGCCAGCAGGAGCGACCACCGCCGGCCGACCGACGGCACGAACATGACCAGCGCCGCCGCCGCGATCGCCAGCATCATCGGCGGGAGCAGGAACGCCATCTCCTTGCGGATTTCCCGCCGGATGTCCGCCCGGCTGAACTCCTTCACGACCGGCGCGCTCGCGGCTTCCGGGTGCTTGGCCAGGTACTCCTTCTCGCGGATCGCCATCTCTTCCGCGTCCCGCACTTTCGCCGCGCGCTGGGCCTTGTCGAGCGACCGGGCCTGATCGGGTGTGAGCCGCCGGCGGAAGGCGTCGATCAGCCGGTTCACCCAAGTCGGCTTCGGCGCCTCCTCCTGAACCGGTTCCTTGTCGATCTCTAGCTGCGGCCAGCCGTCGGCGAAGCTGCGCTTGAGTTTTCCGGTGCGCACGAGCCCCCAGCTGATCGCCAGCCCGATCGCCCCGCCGACCGCGATCGCCCCGGCCGCCCCGGACTTCAGGTTCAGCGCCCCCGGCTGTCCCGGCCGGTCGAGCACCGCGTGGTACGTCAGCCCGACGATTGCCAGGCAGATCGGGATCGACTGCGGGATGAAGAAGTTCCGCGCGTCGATCAAACTCGCCGCCAGCAGCGCCGAGACCGTGAATACCGCCAGCAAATACTGCGGCCAGTGCTCGCGGATCGTCTGCACGTGCGCGTGGCTCGGCCGAAGGTCGCCGAAGATCGGGTCCGCCCGCATTTCGAACCAGCACGGCCCCGCCCCGGCCATGAAGAACATGACGTAGTAGAACGCGAACAGCGACCCGGTGATGAACTCGACCGTCGGGTACTCGGCTGAGATCGGCGTGTGACAGTAGCGGCACCGGCCGCGCAGCATGAGCCAGCCGAGGACCGGGACGTTGTCGTACCACGCCAGCCGGGTGGAGCAGATCGGGCAGCGGGAGGGGGGCGTGACGAGCGATTCGCCACGCGGCAGCCGCCAGACCACGACGTTGAGAAAGCTCCCGATGCAGGCGCCCAGAGCGAAAAAGAAGACGATGTAAAAGAGGTCAGGCAAGGTGTGTGTTCAGTGGCGTGGGAGCTCTTCGACCGTCATCCTGAGGTACTCCGAAGGATCTAGCCCGGAGCTTCGACGATCTTTCGACGTTGGCGGACACTTCTCGACGTTCGAAGCTAGATCCTTCGCTGCGCTCAGGATGACGGTGGGCGACATGGGTCAAAGCAGGCGAACGACATACACCACCGCCTCCTCTACCGAAAGGTTCGTCACGTCCAGCTCCGCCGTCATCGTCTCCCGGTAAAGCGGCTCGCGCACCGCCAGCACTTGCTCAATCTCTTCCAAGCTGCCCCCCAGCGCCGTCAGCGCCGGCCGACTCATCGCCGTCTCGACGTCCGCGTGGATCCGCTCGTGCAGCACGCGCGGGTCGCACTTGAGGTAGATGATCTTGTGCCCCGCCTCATGGAGCGCGGCACGGTTCTCCTCGCGGAGGATTGCGCCGCCGCCTAGAGAAATGACCGCGTCCCCGAGCTTTGCGACCTCGGTGACGACGGCCGACTCGTGGTCCCGGAACGCCCCTTCGCCGTCCTGTTCGAAGATCTCCTTGATCGTCTTGCCGGCCCGCCGGACGACCAGCTCGTCGGTGTCGACGAAGTCCTGCCACAGGCGGTCCGCGAGCTTCCGCCCGACCGACGTCTTGCCACTGCCGCGATACCCGATCAACACGATGCCCATCGAGGGGGATTATCGGCCGGGAGCGGGGGAGGGGAAGAGGGGCGCGGGGATTGCCGATTGTCGATTGTCGATTGTCGATTGTGCGGCGCGCGATCGTCATCCTGAGCGCGGGTAAGGATCTGGCCGATGCGTAGGGGCCGGTTCGACTTTGGCGATCGACGTCCGGAACGCCTCTTCAATCGGCAATCGGAAATGGGCAATCGGCAATCCGCCCCTGCCCCAATCCCGTCGTTGACAAACCCCCCCCTCTCCCTCGACAACAATTCCCATGCCCACCCCCTCGTCCGATAACGCCCCTGCCTACAAGCGCGTCCTCCTGAAGATCTCCGGCGAAGGCTTCTGCCACGAGGGCGGGTTCGGCATCGAGGCCGAGGAAATCGAGGGGATCGCCAAGCAGTGCGTCGAGGTCGCCAAGATGGGGGTGGAGCTGGCGATCGTCGTCGGCGGGGGGAACTTCATCCGCGGCGCCACGTTCGCCGAGGACGGCCACATCAAGCGCGCCACCGCCGACTACATGGGCATGCTCTCGACCGTCATCAACGCGCTGGCCCTCCAGGAGACGATGGAAAAGTTCGGCCAGCCGACGCGCGTCCTGTCTGCGATCAGCGTTTACAGCGTGTGCGAGCCGTTCATCCGCCGCCGCGCCATTCGCCACCTCGAAAAGGGCCGCGCCGTGATCCTCGCCGCCGGCACGGGCAACCCGTTCTTCACGACCGACACCTGCGCCGCGCTGCGGTCGACCGAGCTCGAGGTCGACGTGCTGATGAAGGCCACCAAGGTCGACGGCATCTACGACAAGGACCCGAAGAAGCACGCCGACGCCAAGCTGTACCACGACGTCTCGTACGAGGAGGTCCACCAGAAGCAGCTGCGGGTGATGGACCTGACCGCGATCACGCTCTGCATGGAGCGGAAGATCCCGCTGGTCGTGTTCAACCTCAAAAAGGAAGGGAACATCCAGCGCGTGCTGCGGGGCGAAAAGGTCGGGACGACGATTAACCCGTAGTCGCCCACCAGGGAGTCATCGTGCCTTCGATCGTTGACCTGTTACTCGACACGGCCCGAGCCGACACAGAGCTGTTGTTTAAGAACGACGCCCTCGGGGACGTTCACGCTACGCCTCGTGAAGTCGATTTTCTCATCCGAGCACCGGACCCCGAGAAGGCAGAGCTCATCGCGAGCTTTATCAACGACAATCGGTACGGGAGTGCCCGCGCCGAGTCGGACGAAGGCGAAAGCCGCGTCATGGTGGTGATCGAGATGCCGATCACACAGAACGTGATCTGCTCCGTGTCCGGGCTCATGGCCTGTGTCGCGCGCATTTTCGGCGCCGAGTACGATGGTTGGGGCTCCGTCATTTGCCCGCGCGGCCGTCCGGTGGAGTGACGATGTCCACTTGCGCGGTTAAGATACCGGCTGGACATGCGGGCGGACGGGTTGCGACGTCTCGCTTCCCGATTCTCGCTTCCCGCTTCTTACCGGATTCCCCCATGCCCCTCGAAGACATCCTGTTCGACGCCGAAGAGCACATGGAAAAGGCCGTGGAGCACCTCCGCCACGAGCTGAGGGGCATCCGCACCGGCCGTGCCTCGCCCGCCCTGGTCGAGCACGTGCAGGTGATGTACTACGAGTCGCTGACGCCGCTCAAGTCGATCGCCTCGATCTCGATCCCCGAGGCCACGCAGATCCTGATCAAGCCGTTCCAGCCGTCGGACCTCAAGGCCATCGAGCGCGCGATCAACGACTCCAAGCTCAACCTCACGCCGCACTCCGACGGCAAGTCGCTCCGCCTGCTCCTGCCGGCCATGAGCCAGGAGCTGCGCATGAAGATGGTCGCGAGTTGCAAGGGCATCGCCGAGCACGCCAAGGTATCGATCCGCAACGCCCGCCGGGACGCGAACAAGCTCGTCGAGACCGAGGAGAAGGGCAGCGTCATCACCGAGGACGAGGCCACCAAGGGCAAGGAACAGGTCCAGGAACTGACCAAGCAGTACGAGGCGAAGGTCGACGAGATCATCGAGCACAAGAAGAAAGAGATCATGGACGTGTGACGCGCGTCCGATCCGCTCTCTCTCGCGACCCGCGCCCCACCGTGGATGACGTACTTAGCGGTCGCACCGAAGGTGCACATGGGCGCGGTGCACCTCACGCGCGCCGTTCGCGGTCGGGACTGACCTACGGTGGCGCCCCCGGGGTGTTCACCCATTTGGTTTTCGCAGGTCGGCGGGCCCGCTAACCCGCAAGCGGGTGTGCTGCGCACACGGGGGTGGTCACTTCGCGGTCATGACGGATGACGTCTCGTCGAACGCCGTCCGGATCTCCGCCCGCTCCTGCTCCGTCAACACAAACCCCATCGCCCCCGCGTTGTGCCGCGCCTGTTCGGCGTTCCGCGCGCCGACCAGCGCGGCCGTGATCCCGGGCTCCGAGAACGTCCAGTTGATCATGAGCTGCGCGAAGCTCGCCCCGTGCCGGTCGGCGATCGGCTTCACCTTCGCCAGCGAGTCGAGCACCCGCCGCCGATTGTCCGGCGTGAAGTACTTGTGCTTCGACCGGTGGTCGTCCGCCGGGAACACGCGGTCCGCCGGCACCTTCCCCGTCAGCAGCCCCCGCTCCATCGGCGAATAGCAGATCACGCCCACATCGTGCGACCGGCACCACGGCAGCACGTCTCGCTCGATGCCCCGCGTGATGATCGAGTACGGCGGCTGGTCGCTCGCCACCGGCGCCACCCTGCTCGCGCGCTCCAGCCACTCGACGTTGTAGTTCGACACGCCGATCGCGCGGATCTTCCCCTGCTCCTTCAACTTGACCATCGCCCCCATCGAGTCCTCCACCGGCGTCGTCAGGTCGGGCCAGTGGATCTGGTAGAGGTCGATGTAGTCCGTCTTTAGCCGCTTGAGCGACTGCTCGCACTCGTACAAAATCGAGTGCGGCCGGGCGTTCCGTCGGATCGTCACGTCCTTGCCCGTGCGGTCCTTCTGGGCCCACGGGTCCGACCCCTCATCGTCCGGCCCGTCCCACCGCATCCCGCACTTGGTCGCGATGACGACCGACGCCCGGGGCCGGCCGGCGATCGCCTTGGCGACGAGCTCTTCGGAATAGCCCATGCCGTAGATCGCAGCCGTATCGATCGTGTTCACGCCCGCGTCGAGGGACGCGCGGATCGCCTCGATCGCCTCCGCCTCGTCCGACCCGCCCCACATCCACCCCCCGATCGCCCATGCGCCGAAGGTCACCGGCGACACGAGCACGTCCGACTTGCCGAGCTTGCGGGGTTGCATGATCGGACTGTCAATTGTCCATTGTCCGCTGTCAACCGTCATCCTGAGCGCAGCGAAGGATCTTGCTTCCACGTCGGGCACCGCTCGACGTTGGTGGACGGCGCGGTGCGGCGATCGAACCGTCCCGATTGTTCGATGCAAGATCCTTCGCTGCGCTCAGGATGACGGTGCGCGCTCCACGCGTCCGCCGCATGACAATGGACCATTGACCATGGACAATTGACACGATGTTCGTCTCCCGCGCCGGCCAAAAACTCGACCACGCGCTGACCACCTTCCGGATCGACGTCACCGGCCTGACCTGCGCCGACCTCGGCTCCAACGTCGGCGGGTTCGTCGACGTCCTCCTCCAGCGCGGGGCCGCCAAGGTCTACGCTGTCGAAAAGGGCTATGGCGTGCTCGAGTGGAAGCTCCGCAAAGATCCACGCGTCGTCACCCTCGAGCGCACCAACGCCATGCACGTGACGCTCCCCGAAAAAGTCAGCCTCATCAGCATTGACGTCGCGTGGACGCGGCAGCGGCACATCCTGCCGGCCGCCAGGGCGAACCTGCTCCCCGGCGGCACGGTAGTTACTCTGATCAAGCCGCACTACGAGGCCGAGCCGTCGCAACTCGTCAAAGGGATCCTGCCGGAGGACCTGGTCGACGGCGTCGTAAAGTCCGTGACGGACGAGATTTGCATGATGGGGTTCGAGGTGCTTGGGACGGTTCGAAGCCCAATCACGGGCGCGCAGGGGAACGTCGAAGTCTTGGCCAGGCTACGACTAAGAAGTGACCACGGTTTGCCCGTGCCTCACTGAAGTGAGCACGCCGGGGGCATCACAACGTACCCCGCGGTTTCGGGTACAATGAACCGTCCGCGAAGTCGCCTCACAGCGTTGTCAGAGTAAGGACTTACGTCGATGTCGAAGCCGAAGATCAGGATCGCGATTGCGGGTGTCGGGAACTGCGCCAGCTCGCTCGTCCAGGGGATCGCTTTTTACTCGCGCCCCGAGAACGGCACCCGCGGCCTGCAGCACCCCGAGATCGGTGGGTTTGAGGTCGGCGACCTTCAGGTGGTCGCCGCGTTCGACATCGATTCGCGCAAGGTGGGCCGGCCCGTCGAGCAGGCGATCCTCGCCCAGCCTAACAACACGCAGGTCTTCTGCCCCGACGTCAGCGGCTCGGCCGCGCAGGGCGTGACTGTCCAGATGGGCCCCAAGCTCGACGGCGTGCCGGACCACATGCTCGACTACCCGCTGCACCAGCGGTTCGACCCGGCCAACCTGCCGGCGGTCGACGTCGCCCGCGTGCTGCGCGAGTCGGGGGCCGAGATCCTCGTCAACTACATGCCCGTCGGCTCGCAGCAGGCCACCGAGGCTTACGCCCAGGGGTGCTTGGACGCGGGCGTGTCGATGGTCAACTGCGTCCCGTGCTTCATCGTGTCCGATCCGTCATGGGCGGCCAAGTTCCGCGCCAAGGGCATCCCCTGCGTCGGCGACGACATCAAGGCCCAGGTCGGCGCCACCATCACCCACCGCACCCTCGCCCGCCTCTTCAACGACCGCGGCGTCGACATCGAGTCGACCTACCAGCTCAACACCGGCGGGAACACCGACTTCCTGAACATGCTCAACCGCCAGCGCCTGGCGAGCAAGAAGATCTCCAAGACCCAGGCCGTCCAGAGCCAGCTCGACGTCCCCCTCGCCCCCGACCAGATCCACATCGGCCCGAGCGACTACGTCCCGTTCCAGAAGGACCAGAAGGTCTGCTTCCTGCGGATCGAGGGGGCGGGCTTCGGCGGCGTCGGGATGAACCTCGAGCTGCGCCTGGCCGTCGAAGACTCGCCCAACTCGGCCGGCGTGGTGGTCGACGCCGTCCGCTGCTGCAAGCTCGCCCGCGACGCGGGGATCGCCGGCCCGCTGGAAGAGGTCAGCGCCTGGTGCATGAAGCACCCCCCGCGCCAGATGATCGACGCCGAGGCCCGCCTGGCGCTCGAGGAATTCATCGTCAACACCGCCGCCGCGAGCCGTCAACGCGTCCGCTCGTAACTCGCGCGACGGGGTTTCACGTGACGACGCACGGGCCGTGGCACTTAAGTGCCACGGCCCGTGCGGTTTCTCACTCCACATTCCCCGGAGTGGTCCACTTCCCCGGGACGCTCGGGTTCCCGTTCACGTCCTTCGTCGACAAGTACACGTTGCACCACGCCCCGCCGTAGACGACGTTCCCGACGTACACCCACCCGTGCTTCTCCACCACCTCGCGCGACATGACCAGTGACGCGTCGGCATTGCTCATCCCGAAGACCGAATCCCAGAACAGGATCGTCCCCGGCGGGCACGCCTTCACGTTGGCCGGCGTCCACGTCAGCCCGCGCTCCTTGTCGCTCTGCGAGATGTCCATGAAGAACCACATGCTCGGCGGCGTCGCCATCACGCGCGGGTAGGACTTGGTCAGCGCCGCGTCAGCGCGGTACCAGTCGCCCGCGATCTTGCCCATGTAGTCGTTGTCGTACAGCGGGATCGGCACGACCTGCCAGAACCGGTTGGCGACGACCGGCGGGACCACCGCCAACAGCCCCGCGACCAGCACCGGCGCAGGTAGCCGCATCCGCGCCCAGGCCCAGTCGAACCCGCGCCCGGCGACGACCGCCCAGAACGGCGCCACGCACAGCAGGTAGCGCAGCTCCCCGTTCGACGCCATCTTCCCCAGCCACCACAGCAGCGAGTGAACCACGAAGATGGACACCGGCACCGCCAGCAAAACCAGCTCGCACCGCGCCACGTGATCGCGGAAGATCGGCCGGCCCAGGAATGCGTCGCGTGCCTTGCCCAGGCACCGCCGCACCATCACCACCGCGCCCGCGAAGAAGAACGGCAGCATCATCGGCCCGAGCAGGATCGGCAGGCGGACGAAGAAGTGCAGCAGCGGCCCGCGCCCGTACGCGCTGGTGGCCGAGTAAGGCCAGTTCCGCGGCAGCCAGCCCCACCACGCCGTCTGGAAATCGCCCCACCGCGTCAGGGCCGTACGGTCCTCGACCAGCGCGCCCGCCGCGCTCCAGACCAGCAGGGGGATCGGCATGACGAGCAGCCAGTACCACCGGCGGTGCAGGAGCAGCCCGACCGCCGAGATCATCATCAGCCCGAACCCCTCCGGCCGGCACGCGGGCGTGACCGAGACGATCAGCGCCACCCAGAAGAACCGCCTCGCCTGGTACGCCCACATCGCCAGCACCGCCAGCAGGGCGAACGGGATCTCGGTCAGCTCCGACCACGAGTGGCAGAAGAACAGCGGCTGGGCGAGCAGCGCGATCGCCGCCAGCTCGGGCCGGATCAGCCCCTGGTTGCGCGCCACGCGGTACGTGATCAGCGCGCAGGCGATCGCCAGCAACAGCGTCGTCACCCGCACCGCGATCACGCTGCTCCGCACGTCGGCGAACAGGTTCGCGGGGATCGCATAAGCGGCCGTCACGATCGGCCGGCCCCAGACGTTCGTGTAATACGCCGGCTCGGTGTCCGCGTGCCGCGAGAACGTGAAGTGGGTCATCGCGTCGGCCTCGAGGAATCCCTCGGACCGGACGTTGCAGTACAGCGACAGCGCGGCGAACACCCCGATCGCGACGGCCAGCGACGCGGCCGGCGGCCACCCTCTCCTCCCCGCGAGCACCGGAAGCACCGGCCGCGCTGTAACGATTGTTCCCATGTCGGGATTATCCCGATCGCGCCCGCCCGCGGTAGGGCGCGACCCCTTTCAGGCCCCGGTCACTTCGGCGGCGTCTCGTACACGTGCAAATAGTCCACCTCCAACACCCGCGCGATTTCCTTCCGAGTCCGGGCCGCGTCGTCGGCGAAGGCGCCGAAGTCCTTCGGGTCCGCCCGCAGGCCCGCCGTCAGCGACTCGACCGCCGGGCCCACCTTGTCGCACTGCGCCGCCAGCGCCTGCAACTCGTCCAGCTGCGCCTCGGTCGGGCCCTTGCGCTTCCACCCGAGTTTCCGCACCGGCTTGGCCGAGAACCGCGACGGCACCAGCGCCTCGTACCAGTGCTCGACGAACGTGCTCGCCTCCCGGTCGATCGCGGCCACGCGCTTGTTCGCGTCCGCGATCGCGGCGGCCAGCAGCTTGCGCGCCTGGTCGCCCATCGCCTTGAACATCTCGCGCGACTTGGCCGCGTCCCCCGTCGCCGCCAGCTCCAGCCCGGTCAGCGCGCCGGCGAGCTTGATCCCGTCCATCAGCCCGGGCAGCGCCGTCGCCTTCGCCGCCACCTTCACCTTCGGCTCGGCGATTGCCAGCTCGTCCGCCCACAGCGCCGCCATCGCCCGCTTGCGAGAGGGCGGCTCGACCAGATCGATCGCCGCCGCGGGCTTCCCGGGCGCGCTCCCCGCCTTGGGCCGATACGCGAGCTGCTGCGACCGCTTCATCATCAGCCCGTACGCCGCCGCCACCCCGCGCTGGTCGTCGGTCGTCGCGGCCTGCCCGGCCTTGTCGAACGCCTCCACCGCCAGGTTCACCTGCCGCGTGCACAGGTGACACTCCCCCTTGAGCATGAACAACTCATGCCGGTTGACCTCCGCGGCGGCCGCCCCTTTGAGCGACAGCGCCTGCGCGATCCGCTGCAGCGCCGGCCCGTACTGCCCGGACGCCACCAGTTCCCGCACCTCGGCGGTGACCGCCGACTTCCCGCGCGCGACGAACGACCCCGCGACGAGCAACCCCACGACCAGCCATCGGTATGCGACCATCGGCGCGACCTCCGGTAGGGGGAGTATAGACGATGTCTCCGTGGCATGGGTACGCCCGTGGGGCGATACCCGTGTTCGGCGCTCGTCGCGCGATACGCGCTCCCCTGCGGGCGGCGCTGTCGCTTGCCCTGCGGGTCGCGGCTAAACGTGGTCGTAACACGCGCGCTTGCCGTCGCCGCGCGCACCATAGAAGATCGCCCCCGTCACTTCCCCGGAGGAACCCGTATGCGCCGTCTCGCGTGGATCATCGCCTTCCTGTTCGCCACCGCCGTACGCGCCGACGACCCCGCCCGCCAGCCCGGCGACCTGAGGGTCCTCTCCTTCAACATCCGCTACGGCACCGCCAAGGACGGCGCAGACCACTGGGACAAGCGCAAGGACTTCGTCGCCGAGACGATCCGGAAACACGACCCCGACCTCCTCGGCACCCAGGAGACGCTGCCGTTCCAGGCGGACTTCCTCAAGGAAAAACTGCCCGGTTACACGTTCGTCGGCGCGGGCCGCGACGACGGCAAAACCAAGGGCGAGATGGCCGCCCTCTTCTTCCGCACCGACCGGTTCGAGAAGGTCGAAGAAGGCCACTACTGGATGAGCCCCACGCCGGATGTGCCCGGCTCCAAGGGCTGGGACTCCTCGCTCCCGCGCGTCACCACCTGGGTCAAGCTGAAGGACAAGGCCAAGGCCGGGCGCACCTTCGTCTTCTTCAACACCCACTTCGACCACCTCGGCAAGCAGGCCCGGGTTGAATCCGCCAAAATGCTCCGCCAGCGCATCGAAGCCCTCGGGGGCGGCGCACTCGCCATCGTCACCGGCGACTTCAACGCCGGCGAGTCCAGCGACCCCTACAAGGCCGTCGTCACCGACCCGAAAACCCCCGCCCCCGGCGAGAAGGTGAAGATCACCGACAGCTTCCGCTCCATCTTCCCGGAACGCGGCCCGACCGAAGGCTCGTTCAACGGCTTCAAGGGCACCAAGGACGGCGCCCGAATCGACTGGATCCTCCACACCCCCGGCCTGACGACGGTGAGCGCTGGCATCGACCGCGTCGAGCGCGAAGGGCGATACCCGTCCGACCACTTCCCGGTGTGGGCGGTGTTGCGCTGACTACACGCCCTGTTTAGCCGCGACCCGCAGGGCAAGCGACAGCGCCGCCCGGAGGGGAGCGCGTCGATCGACGCGGGGTGCCCCGAGGCTCGAACGGAGCCCCTCTCGATCGAAACACTTTCGGAACTTTCCCCCGACCCCCGCGTCCAACCGGGACGGCGCGGGCTTTGGCACCCCCGCGCCACTGCCACATCGACTTTTCGAGGATCCGCGCAATGAAACGACAGACGCTCGCCGGGACCCTGCTCGTCCTGCTTTCTCTCGCCGTCGGCATCGTCACCGCCGGCAACGCCGCCCCCGACCGGGCCAAGCTCCAGGACACGATGCGCAAGGGGAACTATCGCGACGCCTACGAGGGCTACAGCAAGCTCGCCCTCGACCCCGCGACCGACCCCAAGGCCGTCGGAGGCGACCTGACGCAAGCCGTCCAGTGCCTCCAGAGCCTGGGCCGCTCCAGCGAGACCGATGCCTTCCGCGAGAAGGTGATCGCCGCCCACGCCAAGAACTGGCGCCTCCTCCAGGCCGCCGCCGAGACGCTCATCAACAACGAGCACTACGGGTTCATCGTCGCCGGGAAGTTCGAGCGCGGCGGGCACCGCGGGGGCGGCCGCCAGGTCAACTCCCTCGAGCGCGACCGCATCCGCTCCATGCAGCTCATGGTCCAGGCCATGAACGCCGTCACCGACGAGGCCGACAAGCGCGCCGCCGCCACCTTCTTCATCCGCTTCGCCGACATGGTCATGGCCGGCGTGCAGGGGGATCAGTCCTTCCGCCTCCAGGAGCTTTCGGACCTCACGACCCTTCCCGACTACGAAGAGGGCGGCTACTACTTCCGCGGCCGCGGCGGGTTCGGTGGCGGGCGCGGCATGGCCCGCGGCGGGGCCCCGGTCGACGACGCCGGTAAGCCGATCTTCTACAGCCTCCCCAAGTCCTGGGACGCCGCCAAAAACGATGGCGAGCGCTGGCGCTACCTGCTCATGCAGGCCACCGAGTACGACAAGGCCCGCACCGCCGAGGCCCGCTTCAAGTTCGCCTCGTTCCTCGACCAGCAGTTCTCCCCCGCCTCCATGGCCCGCTACGGGTACGGCACCGTCATGTTCGGCCGCCCCGCCGACGACTCGAAGAAGAACGAGTCGGGCCCCTACGCCGTCTCCACCCTCAAGGACAACGAGACGATCGCCCTCCTGGCAACCGGCATCAAGCGGTTCGAGCTGCCGGACGAGTTCAATTACATCAAGCTGTACCGGCAGATCGCCGCCGAGCACCGTGACGACGCCAACTACGGCCTCAACTCCCTCCAGCAACTCGGCCAGGAGTACGAGGACCGCCAGCAGTACCCCACCGCCGCCCCGTACTGGAAGGACGTCGTCGCGCTCCTCACCGCCCGGCGCGACAAGTTCGAGCCCAACTCCAACCCCTGGAAGGCCGCCAACACGCAGGTCGTCAGCGCCCAGAACCGCGTCGACCAGATCCTGAACAACTGGGGCGCGTTCGAGCCCGTGATGACGCAGGAGGCCGGCCAGGAGGGCGTGTTCGACTTCCGCTTCCGCAACGGCAAGAAGGTCGCGTTCGAGGCCTTCGAGATCGACTACCGCAAGCTCCTCGACGACGTGAAGGCCTACCTCAAGTCCAACCCCCCGCAGCTCAGCTGGGAGAACATCGCGATTGACCAGATCGGCATGCAGCTCGTCGAAGGCAAGAAGGGCCAGTACCTCGGCAAGCAGGTCGCCAAGTGGGACCTGGAACTGACCCCGCGAGAGAACCACTTCGACCGCCGGATCACGGTCAAGAGCCCGCTCAAGAAGGCCGGCGCGTTCTTCGTCAAGGCCAAGATGGAGGGCGGCAACACCGCCCACATCGTGATGTGGATCTCCGACACCGTCCTGGTCAAGAAGCCGATCGACGGCGGGTCCTACTACTTCCTCGCCGACGCCACCACCGGCCAGCCCGTCGCCAAGGCGACCGTCGACTTCTTCGGTTGGGAACAGCGCCACATCAAGGACCGCCAGTACCAGGTCCTGACCGACCAGTTCGCCGAGAAGACCGACGACGACGGCCAGGTCGTCCTCAAGACCAAGGACGCCAACCAGCGCAAACAGTGGCTCGTGACTGCGACCGATGACACGGGCCGCCTCGCCACCGTCGGCTTCTCCGGCATCTGGCAGCGGCAGTACCTCGACCACGACCACCACTACAACCAGGTCCGCATCTTCGGCATCACCGACCGCCCGGTCTACCGCCCCGGCAACACCGTCAAGCTCAAGACCTGGGTCGCCAAGAGCCAGTACGACCAGCTCGGCAAGTCGCCGTTCGCCGGGACGTCGCTCGTCCTCCAGATCCACAACCCGCGCGGCGACAAAGTCTTCGAAAAGGGGTACACGCTCGACGAGTACGGCGGCACCGACGGCGAGCTCCCGCTCCCCAAGGACACGACCCTCGGCGCCTACAACGTCGCCGCGTTCGTTAACGGCGAGCAGCTCGGCAACTACGCCTTCCGCGTCGAGGAGTACAAGAAGCCCGAGTTCGAAGTGAAGGTCGATGCGCCGTCCGAGCCCGTCGCGCTGGGCGAAACGGTTACCGCGACGATCACCGCCAAGTACTACTTCGGCGCGCCGGTGACGGATGCCAAGGTCAAGTACAAGGTGACGCGCACGGCCCACCACGTCGAGTGGTTCCCCGCCGGCCGGTGGGACTGGATGTACGGCACCGGCTACTGGTGGTTCAGCCCCGATTACGTCTGGTACCCCGGCTTCCGCGAGTGGGGCTGCTTCCGCCCGTTCCCGATCTGGGCCCCGCGCCCGTTCGCCCAGCCCGAGATCGTCGCCGAGCGCGAGGTTCCCGTCGGCCCCGACGGCACGATCAAGGTCGAGATCGACACCGCGCTCGCCAAGGCCACCCACGGCGACCTCGATCACAAGTACACGCTCAGCGCCGAAGTGACAGACCAGTCCCGCCGGACCATCGTCGGCACCGGCTCGGTCATCGCCGCCCGCAAGCCCTTCAAGGTCTACGCCTGGGTGCACCGCGGCTATTACCGCGCCGGCGACGTCATCGAGGCCTCGTTCAAGGCCCAGACGCCCGACCTCAAGCCCGTCCAGGGCAAGGGCCAGCTCAAGCTCCTCAAGGTCACCTACGACAAGGACATGAAGCCGACCGAGCAGGTCGTCGAGACGTGGGACCTGCCCACCGACGCCCAGGGCGAGTCCCGCCAGCAGTTCAAGGCGATCGACGCCGGCCAGTACCGCCTGTCGTACACCGTCACCGACACGAAGAACCACGCGATCGAGGGCGGGTACCTCGTCGTCGTCCGCGGCGACAACTTCGACGGCAAAAACTACCGCTTCAACGACGTCGAGCTCGTCCTCGACAAGAAGGAGTACAAGGACGGCGACAAGATCTCCGTCATGGTCAACACCAACCGCGAAAACGCGGTCGTCGCCCTCTTCGTCCGCCCCGCCAACGGCGTCTACCTCCCGCCCAAAATCCTCCGGCTAAAGGGCAAGTCGGCGGTCGAGGAGATCGAGGTCTCCAAGAAGGACATGCCCAACATCTTCGTCGAGGCATTGACCATCGGCGGCGGCAACGCGTTCACCGAGACGCGCGAGATCGTGGTGCCGCCGGAGAGCCGGATTTTGAAGGTCGACCTCGTCGCGAAGAAGACCGACTACAAGCCCGGCGAGAAGGTCGGCTTCCAGGTGAAGCTGACCGAGCCCAACGGCGAGCCGTTCGTCGGCTCCACCGTCGTCACGGTCTACGACAAGTCCGTCGAGTACATTTCCGGCGGGTCGAACGTGCCCGACATCAAGGAGTTCTTCTGGAAGTGGCG
>DATHXE010000473.1:0-3919 GCA_035459845.1 Tepidisphaeraceae bacterium
TGGCCAAGTTCGATGACGCGGCCGCCCGCCAGATCCGCGCGGGTGTCGCGGCGGACGCCGCGGAAGACGCGGTGATCCGGCAGGCCGCGGCCTGAGCGGCGATTTGAGTTGAGATTGACGCGGGGCGCGTTCGTGGAACGCGCCCCGCGTTTCGTTTGCGTACAACACGCAGGCGCGACCTCCCGAACGGCGTCACGTTTCCCGCGCGTAGTACTCGGCCTCGAGCTGCTCGAGCTTCGTCGAGAGTTCCGCGGCCTCCTTCTGCAGCCGCTGGGCGGCGGCGGGGTCGCGGAACACCTCGGGGTCGGCGAAGTGTTCCTGGCACTCGGCGATCGCGATCTCGGTGTCGGTGATCTGCTGTTCGAGCTCCTGGATGGTCAGGCGGCCGAAGGGGCGGAGGTAGGGGTTGTCCTTCTTCTTCTTGTCGGGGGCGGGGGCGGGGGATTGCGGACTGCGGATGTCGGATTTCGGATTGGCCGATGTCGCGGCGGTGGCGCTGGCGGCGCGGCGGGCTTCCTTTTCGATCTCGGCGGCGCGGTCGGCGGCGAGCTTGGCGTTCCACTGGGTGTAGTTGCCGTCGAAGCTCATCACCCCGGGCGGGTCGAGCACGAGCAACCGCCGGGCGATCTTGTCGAGGAAGTAGCGGTCGTGGCTGACGCAGAAGATCGTGCCCTCGAAGCCGCTCAGGGAGTTTTCCAGGGCTTCGCGGCTGGCGATGTCGAGGTGGTTGGTGGGCTCGTCGAGGAGGAGGACATTGGGCTTGTCGAGGAGGAGCTGGGCGAGGCGGACGCGGGCGCGCTCGCCGCCCGAGAGCATGGCGATCTTCTTCTCGACGTCGTTGCCGCGGAAGAGCATCGTGGCCAGCACGTTGCGGAGTTCCTGGCCCGAGACCTGGCGGTCGCCGAGCACCTCGTCCATGACGGTGTTTTCGGGGTCGAATTCCTCCAGACCGAGCTTTTGGTCGTAGTACCCGATGTTGAGGTTGGCGCCCCAGCGGACGTCGCCGGCGTCGGCGTCGCGGCGGCCCATGACGACCTCGAGCAGCGTCGTCTTGCCGGCGCCGTTGGGGCCGATCACGCCGATCCGCTCGCCGCGCTTGACCTGGAAGACGATGTCCCGCCAGAGCACCTTGCCGTCGTAGGCCTTGGAGAGCTCGCGGACGGCCAGGACGTTGTCGCCGGCGCGCTGGTCGGTGCTGAGCTTGAGGTTGATCTGCTTCTGCTGGCCCACGGCCGCGACGACCTCGTCGGACTTGAGGAAGCGGGTGAGGCGGGTCAGGCGGCCGCGGGCTTCTTTGCTCCGCTGGCCGGCCTGGAAGCGGCGGATGAACTCCTGCTGCTTCTCGTCGTCGGCCTGCTGCTGTACGAACGCGAGGGCCTGGGACAGCTCTTCGAGCTCGCGCTGCTGGACGAAGGCGGAGTAGTTGCCCTTGTACGACTTGATGCGCCCGCCGACGAGCCAGCAGATGCGGTTGCAGACGCGGTCGAGGAGGAAGCGGTCGTGGGAGATCAAAACGACGGCGCCGGAAAAGTCGTTCAGGTAGCGCTCGAGCCACTCGATGGCGGCGAGGTCGAGGTGGTTGGTCGGCTCGTCGAGCAGCAGCAGGTCGGGCGCGGCGATGAGCAGCTTGGCCAGCGCGAGGCGGGACTTCTGGCCGCCCGAGAGGGTGCCGACGGGTTGTTCCCAGATCGACTCTTCGAGCCCGACGCCGTGGAGCGTGGCCTCGAGCTTGTGCCGCCAGGCGTGCCCGCCGGCGAGGTCGAACTGGGCCTGCACGGCGGTGTATTTGCCGAGCACCTTCTCCAGCTCATCGCCCTGGAGGTGGGCCATCTCGTGTTCGAGGTCGCGGAGGCGGTGGGCGAGGTCGTGGAGCTCGGCGAACGCGAGCTCGGCCTCGTCGATGACGGTGTTGGCGGCGTCGAACTGGGGGTCCTGGCGGAGGTAGCCGACCTTGATGGACTTGTTGGTGGAGGCCGCCCCGGCGTCGAGCGGGAGCTCGCCGACCAGGGCCTTGAAGAGCGAGGTCTTGCCGGCCCCGTTGTCGCCGATCAGGCCGATGCGCTCGCCGCGGTAGACGTTGAGGTTGAGCTTGTCGAACAGCGTGCGCTGGCCGAAGGTCTTCTCGATGTGGGTGAGGGTGGCGATGGGCATCTGGGGCGGGGGATTGTAGGTCGAACCACGAACAACACGAAGGGCACGAAGGGGGATCGTAGGGTGGGCACTGCCCACCGACGGCGCGGGCGGGGGCGCGGCGGGGCACGGGCGGGAGCGCCACGTTCGCTAATCATGGGCGGAGCCCACCCCGCCAACCCTGCCGCACGTGAGCGGTATCAGTACGCGTCGTCCGTCATGTCACCCTACCGGGGAACCGCTCTTGAAACTCCTCCTCGCGCTGCTCTCGCTGACCGTCGCTCTCCCCGCCGCCGGCGTCACGCTCGTGCGGGACGGCAAACCGGTCGCCAGGATCTACGTCGCCGGCCCGCTCGCCGCCGCCCCCTCTGCGCCCGCCCCGCCGGGGGCCAAGCCGGTGAAGCGCAAAATCGCCGAGCCGGTGGACCCGCAGGTGCGGGCCCGGGCCGAGGCGGTGCGCGAGCTGAACTACCACGTGAAGAAGATGAGCGGGGCGGAGCTGGAGGTGGTGGTCACGGACGACCCCGCCGCCATCAAGCCGCCGGCGATCGTGCTGGGCGTGCTGGCCGCGAAGAAGGGCGCGGCGGTGCCCGACGGGCTGAAGTCGGATGAGGCCTTTCGGCTCGTCGCCACGCCTGACCTGCTCTTGATCGCCGGCCGGACCGACACCGCCACGCTGCACGGTGTGTACGCCTTCCTCAATCATCTCGGGTGCGACTGGGTCATGCCCGGGGAGGTCGGCGAGGTGATCCCGGTTCGCAAGACGATCGAGGTCGCCTCGATGGACAAGGCCGAGCAGCCGGACTTCGCGCTGCGGTCGATGTCGTACAACGGCGGGGCGCGGATCGTGACGGCCGCGGAGGTCGAGCGGTTCGAACAGTGGAAGGCCCGCCAGCGGATGACCGGGCGCGACCAGCGGCCGTCGTTCGGCGCGGGGCACGCGTGGGACGCGTTCATCAAGCGGCACAAGGTCGAGTTCGACAAGGACCCGTCCATGCTCGCGCTGCGGCGGATGCCGGACGGGTCGCTCAAGCGCAGCGGGCCGCAGCTCGAGCCGACCCACCAGCGCGTCGTCGAGCTCTGGGCACAGGACATCAAGGACGCGTTCGCGAAGAACAATTGGCCCAAGGACACCGCGGCAGCGTTTCCCGTGGGCCCGGCGGACGGGATGAACTACTCGGTCTCGGCCGAGAGTGTGCTGGCGGGGAGCGGCCGCACCGACCCGATGTCCGGCGACCCGGACGTGACGGACCTCGTGGTGCTGCTGGCCAACCGCATCCTGGAAAAACTGGGCGACGAGTACCCGAACGTCCGCATGGGCTACTACTGCTACAGCACGCACGGCGACTTCCCCGCCCGCTACACCCCGCACCCGCGATTGAACGTCATCTTCGCGCCGATCAGCTACTCGCGGGTGCACGGGTTCGATGATGCGAACTCAAAGACGCGGCCGTACTACCGGCAGGTGGTCGACGCGTGGGGCGCGCTGGCTCGGAAGCAAGGGAACGTGCTCGTGTACCGCGGGTACAACTGGAACCTCGCGGAGAACATGGTGCCGTTCACGCAGCTCCGCATGCTCGGGGCGGACGTGCCGGTGTACAAGGCGTGGGGGTTCATGGGGAGCACGGTCGAGGCGGTGAACGGGTGGGCGGCGAACGGGCCGCACAACTATCTGTTCGCCAAGCTGCACTGGGACGCGGGGTTGAAGTGGCAGGACGTGCTCCGCGATTACTGCGGCAAGGCGTTCGGGCCGGGGGCGGCGGCGATGGAGCGGTACTTCCTGCGCCTG
>DATHXE010000474.1:0-10417 GCA_035459845.1 Tepidisphaeraceae bacterium
GCACGAAGATCAGCCCCGCGATCACCGGCGACACCGAGAACGGCAGATCGATCATCGAGACCAGCAGCGACCGCCCCTTGAACCGGAACTTGGTCACCGCCCACGCCGCCGCGATCCCGAAGAACATGTTCAGGGGCACCACCACCGCCGCCACGCCCAGCGTCATCCGCACGGCCGACCAGTTCTTCTTCGCCCGCTCGGCCGGCGCCGTCAACTCGCCCTGTTCCCGCTGCAGCGCCCGCTGCTCGTCGCGGATCTTGCGCCGCTGCGACAGCGGCATCGCCTCGATCTCCGCCAGCCGCGCCTCGATCGCCGCGACCCGCGCCGGGTCCGGCGCGGCCGGGATGAAGACCGCCTTATAAGCCGAATACCCGTTGGAAAACGCTTCGGTGAACACGTTCACCGCCGGCACCACCACGAACACGGACAGGAACATCACCGCGACGAGCGTCAGCCCGATCCGCAGCAACCGCCCCTCCCGAGCCCACCACGGCGCATCCGCGCGCCGCCGCCTCGGCGGCGCAACAACCGCGCTCGCGGGAGAATCGGTCGTGCTGTTCTCGTTCGTCGACATCGCGTTCCGACTGACCTCTGACCTCTGACCTCTGACCTCTGACCTCTCCGCGCCCCTACCTCTGATGCCGCCTCCCCCACCACTCGATCCCGTTGATCAGCAGCAGCACCGCCAGCGACACGCCCAGCAACACCACCGCGATCGCCGTCGCCTCGGCGTACCGGAAGTCGTCCAACTTCTCCATGATCTGTAGCGGCGCGATCTGGCTGCGCCCCGGGATGTTCCCCGTCACGAAGATGACCGACCCGTACTCCCCCACCGACCGCGCGAACGCCAGCGCCACCCCGCTCAGCCACGCCGGCATCAGGTGCGGAAACACCACCTTCCGGAACGTCCGCCACCGCCCCGCCCCCAAACTCGCCGCCGCCTGCTCGTTCTCCACTTCCCAGTCCTGCAACACCGGCTGCACCGTGCGAATCACGAACGGCAAGCTGACGAACGTCAGCATCAAGATGACCTTGAACTCGTCCAGCCCGCTCAGCGTTTCGGGGTTCAGCCGCAGCCACTCGACCCCGCCCGCGATCGCGTTCCACCCCTGCGTGATCCACGTCCCGAGTTTGACATGATCGACGAAGGGCACCTTCATGAACAGACTGCCGAACGTCAGCCCCGCGACGGCCGTCGGCAGCGCGAACGGGAAGTCGACCACCGCGTCGAAGATCCGCCGCCCCGGGAACGGGTACCGCACCAGCACCCACGCGACGATCAGCCCGAACACGCTGTTGATCAACGCCGCCGCGGCCGACGCCTGAAGGCTCAGCCGGTACGCCGCGACCACGTTGTCGCTCGAGACGGTCGCCCAGAACTCGGCCCAAGTGAGTTGGAACGACTTGATCACCAGCGCCCCGAGCGGGATCAGCACGAGCAAACTGAGGTAGAACAGGCTGTACCCCAACGAGAACGCGAACCCGGGAATCACCGGCCGGCGCGCGGTGCGACGCCCGCGCGATACCGGCGCCGCCGGAGTCGTTGTCGAGATGGTCGATGCCGTCGTCATTCCCGTTGCCCGCTCACACCTGCTGAAAACGGGGCGCGTCGCGGTGAGCGGCGCGCCCCGTCATAACCTCTTCTGACTTCTGACTTCTGACTTCTGACTTCTGACTTCTGACTTGTGACTTGTGACTTGTGACTTGTGACTTGTGACTTGTGACTTGTGACTTGTGACTTGTGACTTGTGACCTCTGACCTCTGACCTCACTTCTTATACAACTGGTCGAAAACCCCGCCGTCACCGAAGTAGTGCTTCTGCGCCACGCCCCACCCGCCGAACTGCTCGTCGATCGTGAACAGCTTGAGCGGCGGCAGGCTCGCTTGGTGCTTCTTCAGCGCCTCCAGGCTCCGCGGGCGGTAGTGCAACTCGCCGATGATGTCCTGCGCCTCCGGCGTGTACAGGAACTTCAGGTACGCCTCGGCCACGCTCCGCGTGCCCTTGGCGTCCACCACCTTGTCGACGATCGCCACCTGCGGCTCGGCCAGGATGCTCACGCTCGGGTAGACGATCTCGAACTTGTCCTTCCCGAACTCCTCCTGCGCCAGCCACGCCTCGTTCTCCCACGCGATCAGCACGTCGCCCACGTTCTTCTGCGCGAACGTCACCGTCGACCCGCGCGCCCCGGTGTCCAGCACCGGCACGTTCTTGTACAGCGCCGCCACGAACGCCTGGCCCTTCGCGTCGGTCAGCACCGGCCAGACCTTGGCGTCCTGCGCCGCCTTGGTCGCGTCCTCCGACGCCTTCACGCCCGCCTCGCTCGACAGATCGTACCCCTTCACGCCCGCGGCATAAGCCCACGCCGCCAGGAAGTTCCACCGCGCCCCGCCGCTCGTCCGCGGGTTGGGCGTGATCACCGCGATGCCCGGCTTGACCAGGTCGTCCCAGTCCTTGATCTGCTTCGGGTTCCCCTTGCGCACGAGGAACACGATCGTCGACGTGTACGGCGCCGAGTTGTTCGGGAATTCCTTCTCCCACCCCGGCGCGATCAGCCCGGCCTTCTCGACCGCCGCCGTGTCGCCGCCCAGCGCCAGCGTGACCACGTCCGCCTTGAGCCCGTCCACCACCGACCGGGCCTGCTTGCCCGACCCGCCGTGCGACTGGTCGATCGACACGGCCTTGCCCGTCTCCGACTTATAGCGGGCGGCGAAGGCCTTATTGATTTCGTCGTACAACTCCCGCGTCGGGTCGTACGAGACGTTCAGCAGCTTGGTCTCCTGCGCCCGCGCGACCGGGGCCGCGACACCGCCGGCGACGAGGAACGTGCCGGCCAGGGAAGCGAGAATTTTGGAAATCGTCTTCATGGGGATCACTCCGGGATTTCGCCCGCCGGCCCGAAGGCAGGGCGGGCATTCAAACCGATCTTGGGGGAAAAATCAAAACCTTATCCTATAGACATAGTGGGAATCAGGGTCATGCGTATTGGCGTCGACAACACAGCGTCATAAATCTCCTTCGCAATTGAATTTAAAGGGAAATCAGATCCCGAGCCCGCCCTCGACAAACCCCGCCTGCCCCGCGATCTGCTCGATCTGTTGCTCAAGATGATGTTCGAACGCGTAAACCAGCCGCCGCGATTCGTCTGACTTCGCCGCCGCCCCCCGGGCCTTGATGAACTCCTCGGAAATGGTCACGAGCGCGCCCAGCAGGTCTCGCGCGACCTGCCGGTACCCGTCCTCATACCCCCGCCGGTAGTAGATGCTCCAAAGCCCGCCCAGTGCCGATGATTCGGCCCCGCCGTGCGACTGCGTTGAAAAAATGCTGCTGTCGGATGACATCGCCAACCTCACTGTCCCGTACGAATGAATGTCCAAACCATCGTGCGCGATCACGGGTCAACAGACCGTGCGCATTCGACAGGCCGGGCAGCGGGGATGGAGGGTGTGGCGGTTCATGTGTTGCCTATTTCCCACATCGGTCATGTAGGGAATAGGCTCAAGAGCATATCGTCCCTGTGGCCAACGTCAAGTTCAATTCCGAAACAAGAGGGGGAATAATCGTTATTTAGACTGTAATCTTAGTAAATATAACGACTTGCAACCCCTAGTAATCATACCGGAGATTCTACTTTTTCTTACCGTGGATCTCGGTCGGATAGTAGTCGCCTTGGTCGGCGCCATACCCCTTGTCGCCCTTTTGCAACGGTACAACGGCGTCCGACGCCGCCGACCCGCCGACGAGCTTCTTAACCTGTGGCTCGGGCGGGGCGGCATCCACAGTCGCGACGCGCTCGTGCGCCCCTGCCCTCAGGCTGGCCTCGAGCTGCTCTTCGAGCGCCTTCAGGCGGTCCATGTCGTCTTCCGTCGCCTCGGGCTTCTTCTCGGTCGACTTCGAATCGCCCTTGTACTTCGAGATGTCCATCAGCTTCTCAGGCACCGGGCGGCCCAAGCCGGCGCCCATGAGCAGGCTGAGGATCGTCGGCCAAATGCCGCCGATGATCAGCAGGCCCGCCCCGCCATAGACGGCGAACGCGACGCGCGGCTCCTCGATGTAGGCCCGCTTCCAGTTGAGCGGCATCGCGTTGGCGAGTCGCTTGGGGTCGAGCTTTGCCAGGTGACTCTGAAATTTCTCGAGGTACTGAGTGGCCGAGAGGAGGTGGACGTCCTTGCCGAGTTCGGACTTGGCCATGCCGGCGTACGTCTTCCGCGACGGGATCAGCCGGGCCGCCTTAACCTCTTTCCATGCCTTGCCGTCCGTGCCCGTCCCGTAGGCGTCGTACTCGTAGGTGATGAATTCCTCCAAGCCGTCCTGGGCGGGGTGGATTCGGAGGTTACGGAGGTTGTCGGCCCGCCACCGCCCGAACCGTTTGAACGGCACGGAACGGTCGATCACGGTGCGCTCGAACTCGGCGTGGTTCACGGTCTCGGCCCCGACCGGCTCCTTGGGCCCCGCCCACAGGCTGATGGCGGCGACGGCGCACCCGACGGCGACGCCGACGACGCACCAGTGCCAACGCTTGATCGTTTCGATCTGCATAACGAGAGGCCCTGCGAAGAGATGCGCTCCCCCGCCAGGACATCGGTCGGGGAGGACTGCACTTATTACACGCAGGCGGGGGGTGGGTTGTTGCGGGAAACAGCCGAGTGTGAGCCGGCAACGGGTGAGGGAAACCCCTTTTGGTCGCCGGGCTTGCCCAGCGCGTCCCGGGGGCGCTCAATGGCGACGTGTTTTGATCGAACGCCGTCAGACGCGCTCCGCAAGCGGAGCGGCTAACAGAGATTTCGACGCTACTCCCCGCGCGCCTTCGACTCGGCTTCCTTCAGCAGCGCGTCCGCATTCGGATACGCCGCGCTGCGGGCCGCGCGCGCGTGCGACACCGCCGCGGCGAACTCGGGCGGCGTCGACGTGAGGTGCGCGATCGCCTTGTAGTAGTGGGCTTCGCCGAACTGCGGGTTCCGCGCGATGGCGGTGGCGAACCAGCCGATCGCCTCGGGGCGCTTCTCCGCCGCCAAATACACCCGGCCCAGCGTGCACATGCACTGCTCCGACGCGTCGAGCGCCGCCGGGAACTCGCGGGCGGCCGAGATCGCCTGGTCGTACTCGTTCATCCCCGCGTACATCAGCATCAGCTGGTTGAGCGTGATCGCGTTCGCCGGCGACGTGCGCATCGAGTTGTAAAGCGCGATCGCCTCCTGATTCGTCGCCCGGTCGTTGCGCGCCAGCCCCCGGCGGAGGTCGTCGACGGTCACGGGGAACTGCCCGCCACAGTTCGTGCACTGGCTGAACGCGGTCGCCTTCCCCATCGGGAATACCGGCAGGAAGAAGAGCGTGAACCAGTTCCGGTACGTCTTGCCGACGATCGTCGCCTGCTGGTTGCAGTTCGGACAGACGGCTTGCACCGGCTGGACCGACCGGTCGTCGGACACGATGTTCCGCGACCCGAAGAGCAGGATAAAACCGTGGCGGCGACGGGGCATGGCGGAAGGATCGATGGCGGGTGTCAAAAGTCAAATCGGATTGGTCAATTGTCCACGGTCAACTGTCAATTGTGGATTGCCGATCGGCGCACGCCCTGTCGCTTCTTCATGTTTCATGTCTTCATGTTTCACGTTTCCCGCGCGGCTATCATTCCCGCGAGGAGCCCTGCCCATGGCATTTGATGGCTTTACCCCAAAGATGGTGTCGTTCTTCAGGGGGCTGACGAAGAACAACGACCGCACCTGGTTCGGCGCGCACAAGGGTCAGTTCGACGAGTTCGTGCGCGGGCCGATGCTCGAGGCCGTGTGCGCGATCAACGACCGGCTGCGGAAGTTCGCGGCAGAGTACGTGAGCGATCCGCCGCACAAGGCGCTGTACCGCATCTACCGGGACACGCGGTTCTCGAAGGACAAGACGCCGTACAAGCTGCACATCGCGGCCCATTTCCAGCGGCGCGGGATCCCGAAGAACGCCGGCGCGGGGTATTACTTCGCGGTCTCCCACGAGGGCGTGGAGGTCGGCGGCGGGATGTACATGCCAGGCCCGGACGAACTGGCGGCCGTGCGCGGCGCGATCGCCGCGAGCCCGAAGGCGTTCGACAAGATCTTCAACGATCGCAAGACCGCCAAGCTCGCCGGCCCGCTGCTGGGGGACAAACTCAAACGCCTCCCCAAGGGGTACGAGCACCTCGCGGGCACGCCGGCCGAGGAGGCGGTGAAGGGGAAGCAGTGGTACTGGTTCACCCCGCTCCCGGTGGAACTGGCGATGTCCGCCAAACTCGCGCGCGAGGTCGTCAAGCGGTTCGAGGCGACCCGTGCGGGCGTGGACTGGCTGAACGACGCGGTATTGGCGGCGACGCGGTCGGGGGAGGGCGAGGAGGGGAAGGTCAGGCGGCCGGAGCCGATGTGGTGACCGCGCCGGGAGCGCGTAACCCGTCGGTAACCGTGCGGCGTGGGTTGCCCCGTTCGCGGGCCGGTTTACACTCCGGGCATGACGCTCCGATTCGTCCCGGTCCTGTGTGGGTGCCTCGCGGTGGTCGCCGGTGCGGTCGTCGCCCTGGCCCAACCGGCCGCCACTGCGCCGGCGACGCTCCCCGCGCAGGGGCAGATGCGCGTGACGATCACCGGCGTCGAGGGGATGGTGCAGGTGCGCGAGTCGGGCGACGAGCCGTGGAAAAAGGCCGTGGTCGGCATGTCGGTGACCGAGGGCGCCGAGTTCCGCACCGGTCCGCGCAGCGCCGTCCGGTGCCTGATCCCGCCCGACCAGACGATCACGCTCGACCGCCTGGGCGTGATCAAGCTGATGCAGGCCCTGCGCGACGGGAACGTCGTGCGGACGCGCGTCGGCATGCCGTACGGGCGCACGCGGTACGACATCGAGGAGGCGGGGATCGAGCACAAGTCGGAGTTGGTCAGCCCGTCGTCGACGCTGGCGGTCCGCGGGACGCGCGTGTCGATCTTCGACCAGCCCCCGTACGCCCCGTCGGCCGTGTCGCTCACCGGCCGGGCCGAGTACCGCACGGCCAAGCGGCAGATGGCGTTCGGCGGGAAGGGCGCGGGCAAGACCGAGGTATCGAGCGACGCCGACTCCGCCGCCGCCAACTCGCTGACCCAGACGTTCGTCGACCCGCAGAGCGCGTACGGCCGCCCCGAGGCCGACCAGAAGCTGATCAACCAGCTCCAGGCGAAAGGCGACATCCTGCTGCGCGGGGGCGACCTGGCAATCGCGACGGGCGGGCCGGTGAGCGACGCGCAGCTCCAGTCGATCCTGGCGGGCCAGGGGCGGTTCAACATCTCGCTGCGGTGGACCGGCCCGGGCGACTTCGACCTGTTCGTGCTCGCGAGCAGCCCGCCGGTCACCGGCACGCCGTACACGCTGGGCAACCCGTCGTACGGGCGGAGTTCGATCTTCAAGGACGTGGGGGTGTTCGGGATCGACCCGCTGGCCCCGCTCCCGACGTCGGCGCGGTCGCCCGACGGCGGACGGATCCGGTTCGACCAGGTCGCACTGGGTGGCGGCGGGCTCGAGTTCGCGTCGTGGGGCCGCAAGAACGAGCCGGTCCCGCAGCAGGGGTACACGGTCGGCGTCCTGTACTACGACCAGAGCGGGAAGATCGCCAACTACCCGACGCGGTCGGAGTTCACGGTCGAGGCGTTCCTGGACGGCAAGCGCCTGCCGGTGTTCACGAACCTGCTCGAGGTCGCGTTCGGGCTCGAGACGGAGCTGAAGTTCGGGCCGACGTACACGGGCGTCGCGAGCCTGATCGCGGCGGAGCAACTGCTGCCGAGCCCCGTGATCCCGGGCGACTTCCGGCTGACCGCGGTCGACATCACGCCCGAGGCGCTGGACCTGGCGGGGAACCCGATCGGCAACCTGAACCACGCGGCGGCGGTCGCGGCGGCGCGGGCGAGGGCCAAGGCGCTGGCGGCCAAGCCGGAGCCGGGGGCGCGGGTGGTGTCGGGTGCGACGTTGGCGGCGCGCCCGGCGCCCGCGCCGGTGGGCCCGCCTGCGACGGTGGCAAAGCCGCTTCCGGTGGGGCCGCGGGTGACGGGGCAGGGGGGGCGGGGGAAGTAGGGGGCGAACGGCCTCGCATTGCAGCCCCGAAGGGGCGACCGGGATGTAGCCACGGGTGAAGCCGACCCGGCCCTGTAAGGGCCGGCGCAACCCGTGGGAGACCGAGGCGCCGCGCATATACCCTCCTTCCCATCGACCCGCCCCGGAGGGGCGGAGGGAGTTCTGGTTCAGTCGAACACGTATCGTTCGTCGAACTCGATGCCGTGCACGCGTAGGAAACGCAGTAATTCGGTCTTGAAGTCTTCGTGCTTGTGATGTTCCGCTTGACCCGCGATGTAAGCGCGCACCGCTTCCTCTTGGGACTTGCTCACGGTGAATACACTGTAGCCCTCCTGCCATGCGAACGCACCCAGGACGGGGAACGTCTCGTGCACCCACTTGCTCGATCGGGCCTTCACGGTGCGCATCAGGTTGGAGATCGATTCATCGGTGCGCCAGCGGAGGTAGAGGTGGACGTGATCTGCGACGCCACCGATGCTCAGGAGCGTGCCGCGTCCTTCGCGGATGATTCCGCCGATGTATCCGTAGAGTCGGTCGGCGACGTCGGAGGTGATCCACGGCTCGCGATGCTTCGTCGAAAAGACGATGTGGAAGAGCATTTGTGAGAATGTGCCCGGCATGTGAATCGCGCTCCCTCCGCCCCTTCGGGGCGGGTTGATGAGAAAGGGTTAGGGGAGTTGTGCGTTTCGTCTTCCACGGGTTGCGCCGGCCCTCGCGGGCCGGGCCGGCTTCACCCGTGGCTACAACCCGGTCGCCCCTTCGGGGCTGCATTCGCCCAGAATGCGCTCCTCCACTCCGCAAACGCGTCAGTGCGAACGGTGGACAATACTCACCCTACGGGGATTCGGGCCCATCGACCGGCACGCCATTAAATCGAGTCATTTCCCCTCCGTCGTCCCCAGCGTCCGGCCGGCTTTTTCGGCGGCGGTTTTTGCGGCGGTGACCAGCGCGTCTTCGACGCCTTCGGCGAACCAGCCGGCGCCGATGTAGAGGCCGCGGGTCTCGTAGCCGCCCTCGCGGAGGACGCGCTTGGAGGGGATGTAGCCCTCGACGTCGTGGCAGTAGGCGGCGACCCAGAGGCGGAGGGGGCCGACGGCCCGCTCGAGGGCGGCGGCGTAGTCGACGACGACCTCGTTGGGGAGCGCGATCAGCGTGAGGTCTTGGCCGAACTGCCAGGCGGAGACCTTGGCGGCGTAGGTGGTAGGGAGGGGCTCGTTGCGGTCGAGGGCGGCGATCATCTTCGCGGCGTCGGCCTTGCGTGTGCCGGTCCCCTTGGCGGCGATCTCGTCGAGTTCGGCGCGCGTCTTCACGTCCAGCGGGAGCGCGGCGGTTTCGGTGACGATCTCGAGTGGGCCGCGGACGGGCAGGAGCTTGGCGCCGGTGGCGCCGTCGGCGGCGGGGAGGGCTTCGACGACGCGGCAGACTTCTTCGCCGAGCGCCTTGCCGTGGAGGGCGGCCAACTGGGGTTGCTGGCGCGGGTAGGGGTTGGCGTCGCCGCCGACGCCGGCGATGAAGAAGGATTCTGCGCCGGGGAACTTGGCCTCGATGACGTCGCGCGCGTAGCCGGGGAAGTCGGGGGAGAGGGCGAGGCTGCTCGAGGGCATGGTGGTGCCGTGGCATGCGTAGCCGAAGACGACGGCGCGGACTTTTCCGTCTTCGCCGTCGATGCGGAGGACGGGGACGGTACGGTCGACCGGGCCGCGCGGGTTGTTGCCGAGGATGACGCCCTTGTCGGTGTGCTGTCGGCGGTTGAGGGCGAAGCTGGCGACGCCGGCGCCCCATGAGAGGGTGGCGGGCTTGAGGTCGGCGACGGCGCGGGCGGCGACGTCGACGAGTTTGTCTTGCAGGCTGTAGGTGTAGGCGATCGTCTCCGGCCCGCTCGGGTTGACCGAGCCGCGGTCCGCGCCCTCGCCCTTGAGGCTGATCGCCGGGCCGGAGTGGGTGTGGGAGAGGTTGATGAGGATCGCGCCGGGGTCGACCTTGGTGCGCTGGGCGACCCACTGTCGGACGGGCTCGGCGACGTCACGGCCGAGGGTGCAGATGTCGATGGTGATGAGGACGCCGGTGTTGCCGGCAGAGTCGCGGATGGCGAGGGCCTTGGCGTAAATGTCGTGCTCGACGCGGTCGAAGGGCTTGGTGCGGTTGGCATAGCCGGCCATCTGGATCGGCTTGCCGGGTGTGATGCGGACGGAGGCGACGCCGACGGAGAAGTCGGCGGCGGGGGCGGAGAGGGCGAGGAGCGCGACGAGGGCTAGGCAAAGCATTCGCATGGCGGGGATCCTCCTTAGGGGCGGATGATAACGCGGGCGCGGGCATGGAGTGGTGCGGAGAGAATTTTGAGCGTCGGTGGGTGGCGCGCGGGG
>DATHXE010000475.1:0-23134 GCA_035459845.1 Tepidisphaeraceae bacterium
GTACGAGCTGGACCCGATGAGCGGGTGGGCGATCGGGCACGGCGAGGAGTACGCCGACCCGAACTACCAGGACACGATCGAGTCCGTCGCGCTGTACGACATCCTCGAGAAGCAGATCGTCCCGCTGTTCTACCAGCGGAGCGTCGACAACGTCCCGCGGCAGTGGATCAGCCGGATGAAGCACTGCCTGCGCGCCCTGGCGCCGGCGTTCAACACGAACCGGATGGTGCGCGAGTACGCGGAGAAGCTGTACATCCCGGCGGCGACGCGCGGCGGGATGATGATGGCCGAGGGTTTGAAGAAGTCGGTCGAGCTGGCGACCGCGAAGGACCGGCTGCGCGCCAAGTGGCCGGGCCTGAAGGTCGCCGGCGTGCACACGAGCGGGAACGGTCACTACAAGGTCGGCCAGACCATGCAGGTCGAGGCGATGGTCGACCTGGGCGACCTGGAGCCGGTCGACGTCCAGGTGCAGCTCTACGCGGGCCCCCTGAGCACGAGCGGCGCGATCACCGACGCCCAGACGCTGCCGATGCAGCACTCGCGCGCGATGGGCCCGGGCCGGCATCTGTACGTCGGCAAGATCGACTGCCGGACGAGCGGGCGGCAGGGGTTCGCGATCCGGGTGCTGCCCGGGCACGCGGACATGGCGACGCCGTTCGAGCCGGGGTTGATCTTGTGGAACTGAGCTGAGCGAGGAACGTAAAAGCAGGCGCGGGCGCGACAAGGAGTCGCGCCCGCGTCTTTATTATGACACAGGGCCGCTAAAGCGGCCCTGCCGTCCGTCGTGCCCCTACCGCGCCGCCTTCGCGCGCTTGCGGTACTCATCGAGCTGCTGCTGGCTGTTGAAGAACGTCCACACGAGGTGGTCGCCCAGGGCGTCGAACTGCGTGCGGGCGACGCGCCACTGGTCGGCGAGGCACGCCGAGTAGCAGTAGGCGCTGCGGTCGGCGTTGGCGTTGGGGAAGCGTTTGAAGTAGCCCTCGTACGCGGCCGTCAGGTCGGCCCACACCTCCGCGTCGCGCGGGTCCGAGCCGAGCTGGGCGTGGACGTCGCACAGGATGAGCGGGATCCGGCTGCCCCAGTTGCCGCCCGCCAGGCACTCCCGCCCGAACGCCAGCCGCTGCTCGACGGTGCCGTTCTCCTGCAGGTAGGTGTGCTTCATCTGGCACGCGACCAGGTCGTTGGGGTAGAGCTTCATCGCGCGGTCGAACCACTTGTCGAACTCGTCGGCCGGGGCGCGCGTCAGGCACAGGAAGCGCAGCATCCGGTTGACCGCGTCCGAGTCGTCCGGGTCCAGCTTGAGGCCCGCGTCGACGGCGGCCTTGGCCTGTCCGACCGTCTTGGCGAGCAGCTTCTCCTTCTCCTCGGGCGGGCGCCCGGCTACGGGTTTGCTGTTGCGGACGAAGTACCCGCCGGAGATGCGGAAGTCGGCCTCGAGGAAGTGCTGGATCATGGTGCCCTTGATCGCCGGCGCCATCGCCTTCATGGCGCGGTCGTGGGCGCGGGAGAGGCTCGCGTTTTCGAGGGCCGAGAGGAGCGACTTGGCGGGCGTGACGACCGACATGATCGCGTGCCGGGGCGCACCCTCCTTGAGCGCGGGGCCGACTTGGGAAAAGACGATGTCGAAGTCGGCGGTGACCGCCTTCTTGTTCTCCGGCGTGGGCTTGTCGTACCGGACCACGATGTCGGCGTGGCGGTACGCGGCCTCCATGCGCAGGTACGCGGGGTAGGCGCCGGCCGCCACGCCCTCGGCGGCGGCGCGGGCCTCGGCGATGAGCGGTTTCGGGTCGGCGTCGGGCTTGAGCAGCTCGAACGCGCGGATCGCGTGCCACATGCGGACGAGCGGGTCGTCGCACCCCAGGTCGATCGCCTTCTTCATGGCCGCCACGATCCGCCCGACGTCGTGCGGCGAGATGTTCGGGTCGCGGCGCGGGCGGACGTGCAGGACGATCGCCTCGCGCGCGGCGGCGTCCCACTTGGGGTTCGTGTGCCCGCCACCGGTGTACGCGGCCAGGGCCGTGTCGCGGTCCCAGACGTAGTAATCGCGGAGCATCGTCTCGTACTTGGTCGCGTCGGACTTGCGGCGGACGTAGCTGACCTTTTCCGCCAGGCGCACGGCGACCTCGGGGCTCAACTCGCCCTTGGCCAGCGCGGCCTCGATCGCCGGGAGGGCGGAGGCGGGGAGTTCTTCGATCGCGAGCGCGGCCTTGTCGCGCACGGCGTAGTCGGGCGAGCCGAGTTGAGCCAGGAGCAGGAGGACCTGGCGGTCGGGCGAGAGTGGCGCCGCGGGGGCTGGCTTGGTGGGAGCGGGCTTGACCGCGGCGGGCTTGGCGGGGGCCGGCTTGGTGGGCGGCGGTGGCGGCGCAGCGGAAAGAGCCGTCGTGAGCGACAACCCGACAACGCCAGTGAGCGCGGCGAATCTCATGGACGCATGTTACCGACAAGCCCGACCGGGCGCTTCCGAATTCCCTCCAACCGACACCCCATTCCCGAGCCCACAAATCCGTCCCGGGGGACCGACTTCGGCAGATCGTCCCCAGTTATCGGCGAGCCCGATTCGTGAGACCTCGATGAGAATTGCAGAACATCGTTGACGCGGCGGCGTTCGATTCGTTAAGACAACCCGCACAAACGTTGTCGTCCGCATAAGTCGTTTGAACGCACCTCGGCACGCACACCTGGGACACCTCCGATGAACCAACGGGACGTGAGGACGGACGGGACGGCACGTGGGGGCCGCGCGCGGGGGGGGCAGCTCATCCACGCTTTGGAGAATCGCACGCTGCTGGCGGCGACGAACTGGGGCTGGGCGCCGAAGATGATCGCGCTCGACCAGGCGGTCGCCAAGTACCCGGGCCTGACCGGCGCGGGGTACACGGTGGCCGTGATCGACAGCGGCGTGGATTACAAGCACCCGGTGCTGGGTGGGGCGTTCGGCGGGAAGAACAAGGTGCAGGGCGGGTGGGACTTCATCGACAACGACGCCGACCCGTTCACGACGACCGAAGCGCACGGGACGGCGACGGCCGGGGTGATCGCGGCCGACGCGTACGATTTCAACGGGTACCACTTCCAGGGCGTGGCGCCCGGCGCGAAGATCGTCGCGCTCCGCGCGGCGACGGCGGCCCAGACGCAGGCGGCGCTCGACTGGGTGCTGGCCAACCGCGCCACGTACAACATCGGCGCGGTCGAGGTGCTGCACGTCGCGGGTTCGGAAGGCAAGTACAAGGCGACGGTCGACGCGCTGGCGGCGGCGGGCGTGTTCGTGGCGCACCCGTCCGGGAACGCGGGCGCGGCGACGCCCGCCAAGGACGCCGCGTCGAGCTTCGACTTCTCCGTCGGCTCGGTGAACTCGTCCGGCGCGGTCAGCTCGTTCACGCAGCGCGGGGCGGCGCTGGACCTGCTCGCGCCGGGGGAGGACGTCACCGTGCCGTACTACAACCCGAAGACCGGCGAGCACTACTTCACCGACGCCGCCGACGGGACGAGTTGGGCGGCGCCCGCCGTCACGGGCACTGCCATCCTGATCAAGCAGGTCAGCGCCAAGTTCACGCCGGCCCAGATCCTGCAGATCATGCAGGACAGCGGGACGGCGACGTTCGACGCGACCAGCGGCCTGACCTACAAGCGGCTGAACGTGGCGGGGGCGATCGCGCTGGCTTACCAGCGCGCCGGGACGACGCCGCCGGTCGTGACGACGCCGCCGGTCGTGACGACTCCCCCAGTCGTGACGACTCCCACGACGCCAGTCGTCACCAAGCCGACCACGCCCACGACGCCGGTGGTGAGTAAGCCGACGACGCCGACGACGCCCGTCGTCACCAAGCCGACGACGCCGACGAAGCCGGTCGTGCAGGCCCCGAAGCCGGTGCCGCCGCCGCCGCCGCCGGTGCAGGGGCCGTTCACGGGGACGGCGAAGAAGGTCGCGGGGACGACGATCATCCAGGCCGAGGACTTCGACAAGGGCGGCGAGGGATTGGCGTATCACGAGACGGACGCGCGGAACACCGGCGGCAGCGCGTACCGGGCGGACGGGGTCGATGTGCAGTTGGCCGGGGCGACGCGGAGCCTGACGGCGACGCGCGCGGGCGAGTGGGTCGAGTACACGGTGAACGTGACGTCGGCGGGCACGTACGCGCTGGGGGCGAAGGTCGCGTCGCTCGGGGCGGGCGGGCGGTTCCACATCGAGGTCGACGGGCAGAACAAGACGGGGTCGCTGGTGGTGCCGGATACCAAGGGCGCGAGCCGGTTTACCGCAGTGAGTGGCGGCGCGGTGCCGCTGGCGGCGGGCGTGCACGTCGTTCGTCTGTCGATGGACTCGGTCGGCGCGGGATCGCAGACGGGCGCGTTCGACGCGCTCGTGCTGACGCAGAAGTCGGCCGCGACGCCCACGACCGGCGGCGGCTCGACCGCGCCGGTAGCGGGCGCCAAGCCGGTGATCGTCACCAACCCGCTGGCGCCGGCGGCGCAGAACGGGTTCGCCGTCATCAAGGGCTCGGGCTTCTCGCAGCACCTCGGCGCGACGCCCTCGGGGACGACGCTCGGGTCGCTGGGCGGCGGGGACTGGGTCGCGTTCAAGGGCATGAGCTTCGGCAAGCTCGGGGCGACGAAGCTGGCGATCAATCTGGCGGCCCCGGGCACTGCGCAGACGGGCACGATCACGGTCCGCGTCGGGGGGCCGACGGGCCCGATCGTGGGCGTGGTGTCGGTCACGGGCACGGGCGGGGCGTACAAGACGAAGATCATCGCGACGACGCCGGTCAAGGGGACGCAGGACGTTTACCTCACGTTCAGCGGCGGGGCTTCGGTGGCTTCGCTCGGGTGGATCCAGTTCCAGCGGGTGGGGATGGCGATCACGGCGGGGTAGTCGTGAGCGCGGTGTTTCGCGTGTGTACACTGCTCCCATGCCCGAACCGATCCTTCGCGCGCTGAGGCCGGACGAGTGGGACGCGGTCGCCGAGGTCGTCTGGAGCTCGACGAACGCGTGGTACCAGCGGAATCGCGGCGTGCCCGCGTTCGCCGGGGGGCCGGAGACGTGCCGGTTGTTTCCGGAGGTGTACGAGGGGCTGGACCCGGGGCACTGCGTGGTGGCCGAGGACCCGGCGAGCGGGCGGTTGATGGGGTCGTGTTTCTACCGCCGGCGCGAGACGCACGTGTCGCTGGGGATCCTCAACGTCCACCCGGACTTCTTCGGCCGCGGGGTGGCGGGGCGCGTGCTGCGGTTCGTAACGGACTTTGCGGACCATCTCGCCCTCCCGGTGCGGCTCGTGTCGAGCGCGATGAACCTGGACTCGTTCTCGCTATACAGCCGCGCGGGGTTCGTGCCGCGCGGGGTGTTCGCGACGATGATGGTCGGTGAGCCGAAGGAGGGTGAAGGCGCATACGGGCTAGCCGCTTCAGCGGCTAGTCATTCCGCGGGAATCGTGCGCCCCATTCATGCGCCCGACGTCGATGTCATGGGCGAACTCGAGCTGCGCACCAGTCACATCCGGCGGACGAAGGATTACGCGCTGTTTGCGGAGAATCGGGCGGGGATCTGGCACACGCTCGTGCACGCGGACGTGGACGGGCGGGTCGACGGCTGGCTGGCGTCAGTGGCGCACCCGGCGAGCACCATGATCGGGCCGGGGGTGATGGCGAACGAGGCGTCGGCGGCGGCGCTGCTTGCGGCGCAGGTGGCGTACCACCGCGCGCTGGGGCGGACGCCGATGGTGCTGGTGCCGACGTGGTGGCCGGGGTTGGTTTCGCGGGCGTACGCGTGGGGGCTGCGGAACGTGGAGGTGCACGTGGCGCAGGTGCGCGGAAAGTTTGACGGGTGGGACGGGGTGGTGATTCCGACGTTCATGCCGGAGACGGGGTGATCGGTGTGAGCAATGCCATCGCGGAACTAGAAGCAAAAGAACCCACGGAGCAAGCTCCGTGGGGTTTCGGGCGAACTTCGACGGGTCCGAAGGTCGTTCAGGGCAGACAAGAATGTCTGCCCCACTGATTCGCGTCAGCCTCTGATGTCGAACCCCTTCCGGTATACCTTCCGGATGATCGGGTCCGCCTCGGGCGCGTTCGGGCACTTCATGGCGGCGCTGTCCCACTCGACGCGCTTCTGGAGGCGGCAGGCGATGACGCCGACGAGGAGGGCCTCGGTGAACGGGCCGGAGTACCAGAAGCCGGCCATGGCTTTCTCGGGCTTGCCGGCGAGGCAGGCGTCGATCCACTCGGCCTGGTGACCGTTGGAGCGCGGGAGCGTCTTCTCGGGGGTCTTGAACTCCTTGCGGCGCTCGCCGGGGAAGAGGCGGGGGTTGCCGCTCCACCCGCCACAGGCGATGACGCCCTTGTCGCCGACGAACAGAATGCCGTTCTCGCCGATGTCGTAGCCCTCGAGCTGGGCGGGGGCCTGGGGCTTCTTACCGCCGTCGTACCACTTGAGCTTGAGCGCGGGGCGGGCTCCCCTGGCGGCGAATTCCCAGGTGCAGATCTGCCAGGCGGGGTAGGAGTCGTGGCCGATCGGGCTGGACTCGACGCTGGCGGCGAGCGGCGCGCCGAGGTCCAGGGAGAAGAAGGCCGGGTCGATGTTATGGACGGCCATGTCGCCGAGCGCGCCGGTGCCGAAGTCGAAATACCCGCGCCACTTGAACGGGTGGATGGCCGGGTCGTACGGGCGCTCGGGGGCGGGGCCGAGGAACAAATCCCAGTCGAGTTCGGCGGGCGGGGCGACCTTCTCCTTCGGGGCGGGCACGGCGGGTTGGGGCCACCACTGCTTCTTGCCCTTGTCGGGCACGCCGGGGCGGTCGCTCCAGCCGTGGATTTCCTTGACGGTGCCGATCGCGCCGGCGTCGAGCCACTCCTTGGTCTGGCGGAGGCCCTCGCCGGCGTGGCCGTTGTTGCCCATCTGGGTGACGAGGTTTTTCTCCTTCGCGACCGCCGCCATCAGCCGGGCCTCTTCGACCGAGTGGGCCATGGGCTTTTCGACGTACACGTGCTTGCCGGCCCGCATGTAGTGGAGCGAGATCGGCGCGTGCAGGTGGTCGGGCGTAGCGCACATGATCGCGTCGATGTCCTTGCCGATCTTGTCGAGCATCTGGCGGTAGTCTTTGAAGACCTGCGCCTTGGCGTAGGTCTTGAACTGCCCGGCGGCCTTCTTGGAGTCGATGTCGCACAGGGCGACGATGTTGGCGGCCTTGTGACCCGACATTTCCTTGAGCACGCCCCCGCCACGCCCGCCGACGCCGATGCCTGCGATGTTGAGCTTCTCCGACGGCGGGGTGCCGGCGCCGCCGCCGAGGACGTGGGCGGGGACGATCGCCAGCCCGAACGACGCGGCGGCGGACTGCAAAACCGTGCGACGAGTAATCCGGCGGCGCATAGGCAGGACTCCGATTGTTTGAACGTGCGACATGCTTCTCTCCCGCTTTCGGCCCCAGGCGGGCCCGCTTCAGCGGCTCTGTTTGCCGAGCAGACGCGCAGACTCCCCCCTCTTAGTCGTCCCCCGCACAAGCGTTTATCTGCGCGCCGGGCCCCGACCGACTACTCGATCACGCCGACGATCTGTGCCGCCCGGCGGAGTGTCGCGCGGGTCAGCAGCACGACCATGTCCGGCGGGAGTTCGCGCTCCGGATCTGACGTGACTTCGGGCGGAAGAATCGCGTGCACCATGTCCTTCAGCTCGAGCTGTACCTTGTGCTCGCGGTCGGCCAGTCCTTCGTCGTCCGTACGCGCCAATGGCTGCACCGCGTCGTACGCGAGCATCAGCGTCGATACCTGCCAGTCGTAATAACTATGCGTCCCGTCACTCATGCCCGGGATAGTACGCGCACGCGACCGTTTGACCACCTTACTCCACAGGCATCCCGCTCGCCTTGAGCACGGCTTCGAACACGCTCAACTCGTGTGCCAGGTCGAACTCCGGGGCGGCGGACGACCGGATCATCTGCGCGAAGCCGGCCATCTGGGCGGTGTATCGCCCGGCCATGGGCGGAAGGTCCAGCTTCTGGGTGCCCTTCGCGTACGGCGCCTTCGCCTCGGCGAGGGTGAGCGTCGCCTTGGGTGGTTCCAGCGGGACGATCGACACGGCCCCGCGGTTGCCGGAGACGTTGAGCTGCCGGCGTGCGCCGCCCTCGACGTCGATGCCGGCGCTGCGGATCGTCGCGACCGCATCCGGGTACTCGAGCACGGCCAGCGTATTGTCGGCCAGCGCGCCGGGCTTCGCTTGCGATTGGCGGAGGTGCGCGTGGACCTTGGTCGGCACGCCGAGCAGGCGCACGACCGTGTCGATCAGGTGGCAGCCGAGCTCGAACATCATCCCGCCGCCGAACTGGGCGGTCTCGGCGCGCTCGGCGGGGCCGACCGTCTTGCCGATTACGCCGTGGATCTCGTAGATCTTGCCGAGCAGGCCGTCACGGGCGGCGTCGAACGCGAAGCGGAAGGCGGGGTTGTAGCGGAACATGTACCCGAGTTGCAGCCGCCGCTCGCGCTTGCGGATCTCGCCGACGAGCGCTCGGAACGCGGGCAGCGACGCCCCGCCCGGCTTTTCGAGGTGGATGTGGATCCCGGCCTGCGCGAACGGCATGGCCGCGGTGACCTGCTCTGCGACGTCAGCCTCGACCGCGATGGCCTCGAGGCCGGTCGTGCCCAGCGCCTGCTCCTGGCTGAGGAACGCGAGCCCGGCGTAGTCTTTTCGACCCTCGGCCGACTTGCGGCGGCGCTCGTCGGGCTCGACGACGCCGACGACGTCGAACAGCGCGGGCTGGGCGCGCATCGCGGCGAGCTTCCCGCCGGCGTGCGAGTGACCGGTGCCGACGAGGATCGTCTTGATCGGCTTGGGGGCGGGATCGGCGGCCCGGGCGAGAAAGGGGAGGGCGGAGAGCGCGACACCGGCCCGCAGGAGGTCTCGACGGTTCATGAGGGAATTGAAAACGAAAAGACGCAAAGACGTAAGGGCGGCCGACGCTTCCTTTACGTCTTTTCGCTTTTCGTTTTCAATCCGAACTTGCATCCACGAAGGAGTCCCCGCATGTACGTCGTCATCGTCACGCTCAACGTCAAGCCCGAGTCGGTCGCCGAGTTCCGGCGGATCACGCTCGACAACGCCAGCAACTCGCGCAAGGAACCGGGCAACCTCCGCTTCGACGTCGTCTGCGGCGAGGACGACCCGACCCGCTTCCACTTCTACGAGGTCTACAAGACCAAGGAAGATTTCGCCTACCACCAGCAGCAGCCGTACTATTTCCGCTGGCGCGACGCAGTGGGGGCGCTGCTCGTCCAGCCGCGGTCGGCGACGCGGAATACCACGGTGTTCTATGGCGAGAGCGAGGCGTGATTCAGAGGGGCGGCGAACCCACGGAGCAAGCTCCGTGGGCTTTCGTGCGTTCGGAGATCATTTCCCTTCGCGGAGCGCGATCATTGATTCCCCCAGCGCCCGCCCGATCGCGATCATCGTCTTCGGGCTTCCCAAATAGTGATACGGCATGTCGCTGCCGACCTTGTTCCACGCTTCGAGGTTCTCCTTCCACCCCTTCTTGAACACGGCCTCGGCATCCGTGTCCCAGAATACGTCGGTCTTTACCAGGGCGACGTTTCCCTTGAATTCGGGCAATTCGGCCACCGCCGCTTGCGCGTCCTTGAACCGCTTGGTCTTCGGGCTCGCGCCGGCGCCGTCGACGCCCATCTGGCCGATGACGAAGGGAAGGTTCGGCGCTTTCAGGTCCCGGCGCAGGTCGCGGATCATGTGGGCGAGGTTCACCGAGTGCTCGGCCGTCGCTGCGTCGTCGATCATGTCGTTCCAGCCCTGGAACCACGCGACGCCGGCGAGCTCGTAGCCCTGGTCGGCGTATCCCGGGACGTGGGCCTTGATGTCCTTGAGGGTCGCGGTGATTTCCTCCAGCATCGCGCGGTACGTGGCGCCGTAGCTGGCCTTGATCTCGTCGATCGTGGTGGCGGGCTTGCGCTTCTTCGCGTTCTCGAGTTGCTTGTCGAGCACGGCCTGCGCGGGCAGGCCGGCGCCGGGCGAGCGGAAGTCGCGGTAGACGCTCCGCCCGCCCCACGCCGTCTTGATCAGCAGCACGGGCTGGTCGTACTTGTCGCCCACGACCCAGCCGAATCCGAGTTCCGGCCCGATGCACTTGGGACTGCCGAAGCCGACGGTGAGCGGGCCCTTGCGGTCCAGGAACTTGATGCTCACATCGTCCCGGCTGACCCACTGGTCGCCCTTGCGGAACGGGGCGTACAGGTCGCGCGTCGCCGGCTGGCCGGCCTGGTAGTCGACCAGGGTCATCTTCGCCTTGCCCTCCATGTTCGACTGGCCGGCCAAGATGAACACCTTCACGGGCGGCGGCGCGGCCGCCGCCGATAGCGCCCCGAACGTGCACACGAGCGACACGAGCCAAGCGCGATTGATCATGCTCGTGGTATTGCGCCGGACACCGGGCGTTGCAAGATCGCGACAGCACGCCTCTGAAAGCGCACCTTGCTTGCACCGTGGGTTCTCCGCCCTTCCGGTATCATCCCGCAGACGATGAACGCCTTCGAATCCTTCGGTGTCGGCCGGGTCCTCTTCGGTCGCGGCGCGATCGCCAAGCTCCCCGACCTCCTCCCCGCGGTCGGCCGCCGCGCGATCGTCATTTACAACGGCGAAGGGCTCGGCGGGCGCGTCGCCGCGCTGGTCGAGTCCGCCGGCGTCGCGTGCGTCGTCCGCCGGCAGCGCGGGGAACCGACGGTCGCGGACGTCGACGCGCACGTCGCCGAGGCGCGCGAGGCCGAGTGCGACTGCGCGATCGGCGCGGGCGGCGGCAGCGCGGTCGACGCCGCCAAGGCCGTCGCCGGCCTGTTGACCAACGGCGGCGCGGTCACGGATTACATGGAAGTCGTCGGCCGGGGCCAGAAGATCACGCGCCCCGCCGCGCCATGGGTGGCGATCCCGACGACGGCCGGTACCGGCGCCGAAGCCACGCGGAACGCGGTGATCGGCCTGCCGGAGAAGCGGTTCAAGGCGAGCGTGCGGAGCGAGCTGCTCTTGCCGCGGGTCGCGGTCATCGACCCGTAGTTGGGCGTGTCCGTTCCCACCGCCGAGACGGCGGCATCGGGAATCGACGCGGTCTGTCAACTGATCGAGTCGTACACGTCGACCGGCGCGAACCCCATCACCGATGCGCTGGCGCTCCGTGGCCTGGCGCTGGCGACACCGGCACTGTCGCGCGCGTACGCCGACGGGCGGGACCTGGACGCGCGCGAGGCGATGGCGCTCGCGGCGTACCTGAGCGGCGTCACGCTGACGAGCGCCGGGCTGGGCGCGGTGCACGGGTTCGCCGCGCCGCTGGGGGCGAACTTCCCGGTGCCGCACGGGGTGGTGTGCGCGGCGTTGCTGCCGCACGTGGTGGCGGCGAACGTCGCGGCGGCGCAGGCGCAGGATATGGAGGGACTGGTCAAACGTTATGACGACGTCGCCCGCGCCATGAACGTTCCGGACGTCGCCGCCCGTTGCGCCGAGTGGGCTCGCGGGATGTCGATCCCGGCCCTAAAGGATTTCGGGCTGACTGACGCGCACGTCGCGGAGATGGTCGCGCTGGCCCGCAAGGCGAGCAGCATGAAGTTCAATCCGGTCGTGCTGAGCGACGAAACGCTCGCCACCGTCCTCGAGCGCGCGATACGAGGCGACTGACGAGCCACGTCGTCCTTGCCGGGACGCGGCACTCTCGCGTGCGATGCGTTGATCTGCGATACCGCGCCGACGCGCTCCCCTGCGGGCGGCGCTGCGCTTGCCCTACGGGTCGCGGCTAAACGTGGGGACGCGTTGCCCATTCGCGCATCACGGTTCCCCGCGCGCTCACTTGATAAACCCGTTCACGTCCCCGTTCAGCTTCTCCAGCGACTCGCCGTGGTGGTACATCATGTGCCCGCCCTCGTAGTACGTGTGCCGCACGTTCTTCCGCAGGCGCTCGGCCAGGCCCATGTGGTTGAGCGTGTAGTCGGTCGCGAAGTACGGGGTGGCCATGTCGTAATACCCGCTGCAGACGAGCAGCCGCAGGTGCGGGTTCTTCGTCATCGCGCGCTGCAAATTGTCGGCGACGTAGAGCCAGCCGGAGTTCCCGCCGCGCCCGCCCCAGTTCCACGGGTGGACGCGAGACGACAGGAACTCGTACGTCAGCTCCGACTCGAATTTCAGGTCCTGCCGGACGTACCGGTTGAACGTCGAGTTGTAGACGCCGACGTACAGGGACAGCGACGGGTCATACTCGGCCTGCGTCGAGGTGGGCTCGGTCGAGTCGCCGACGATCCGCCCGTCGAACCGGCCGAGGATCTGCCGCTTGGCCGACAGGAGTTCCTTCTGGAACTCCGACGCCGACACGCGCAAATCGTTCTTCTCGATGAACGCCTCGCCCAGCCCCGTGTACCGCGCCATCGCCGTCACGACCGCCTTGCGCTCCTCGCCGCGAAGCGCGCTGCCCTTGAGCAGGGCCGGCGTGTACTTCTCCGTGACCCACGCCTCGACCTCCTTGCGCGTCTTCTCCGGGTCGGCCTGCAGATCGGCCGCCAGCGCCTTGTGGTAGATCGCCGACGCGGCGTACGTCGGGAAGAAGAGCGCGAACGGCAAATCGTTCCCGCTGTTGGCGGAGATGGTCTGGAAGTTCAGCACCGTCGAGATCAGGATCACGCCCGACAAGGCCATCCCGTACCGGTCGTGCAGGTGTTCGGCCAGCATCGCGCACCTCGTCGTCCCGTACGACTCGCCCGCGATGTACTTGGGCGACCCCCAGCGATTGGCGCGATTGAGGTACGTGCGGATGAACTCCCCGACCGACTCGATGTCCTGCTGGACGCCGTAAAACTCCTCGCCCTTCACGCCCTCGGCGGGGCGGGAGAAGCCCGTCCCGACTGGGTCCACGAACACCAGGTCCGTCGTCGTCAGCCAGGTGGTCGGGTTGTCGACCAGTTTGTACGGCGGGGCGGCGGGGTAGCCTTCGGGGTTCAGGTCGATGCGCTTGGGCCCCGCCGTCCCGAGGTGCAGCCAGATCGCCGCCGCGCCGGGCCCGCCGTTAAACACGAACGTGATCGGCCGGGCCTCGCGCTGGGCGGCCGACTGGTCCGCCAGGTCGTACGCGGTGAAGAAGAAACTCGCCTTGGGCTTTCCCGCGTCGTCCTTGAGCGGCAGCGTACCGGCCGTCGCCCGGTACTTGAGCACCTTCCCGCCGGCGACGGTCATCTCGTGCTCGGTGACCGACGACTTATCCGCCACCGGCACGGGCCCTGGCTGCGCCGCGGGCCGAGTCGCGGCAGCGTCCTGGGTCGTCGCCGGACCTCGCGGCGCGCGAACCGGCTGGGCAAACGCGGTGAACGACATCAACCCCAAGGACACGGCAAAGGCAAGCGCGCGGCGACTGATCATGGCCGGAGATCGTAGCCGCTCGTCCCAAACGGGGATAGCTCGCGCGACCGCCCTACGCGTGGTTCGACTGGTTGTGCTGGTCCGGATTCGCCTTGGGCGCTTCCCCGAGCAGGTCCAGCAAGTCGTCCTCGCTCGTGCCGCCCGGCGCGCCGGCCGCGTGGTCGTCCATCAGATTGATGTGATCGTCCTCCGCGAGTTCGAGCAGTTCCTCGTGCTCCTCCAACTGCTCGTTCGCCGGGCCCGTCGCTTCACCGGGTTCTTCGGCGACTTCCAGCAAGTCCTCGACGGGCCCGCGCGGCGCCTCGTCCATCGGAAGCGGCCCGTCGGTCTCGGCCGACCGGTCGACCACCGCCCCCTCGTGACCTTCGAGCCCGCCGATCGCCAGGTCGTCCGCCAGCCCGACCTCCTCGACCGGTGCTTCCTCGTCGTGGCCCGACATCGCGATCGGCGCGTGCCCGACCGCCTCGTCCAGCAGGTCCGGCCCGCCCGCCGCCAGCGGCTGCTCGAGCGGGTGCGTGCCCTCGCCCCCCCCTGCCGAGCCGTCGCGGGCGTCGGCCAGTTCCATCGCCCCTTCGGCGGCGGCCTGCGGCACGTCCTCGAGCGCCAGCGGCTCGTCGGTCTCCATCGGGATCGGCGCCCCCGACGCCTCCGGGTGATCCGCGTCGCCAAGGTCCAGCGGCAGCGGCGCATCGTCGGCCGGCGGCAGGTCGTCCTCCGCCGACGCTCCCACCGGCTCGCCCGGCGCGGCGATTTCTTCCAGCGGCTCGACGGCGTGATCATCGCCCAGCAAGTCCAGTTCGTCCTCGTCCGTCGCGGCCGGGGGCGGCGGCGTGGGCGCGGAGCGCACGGGCATCGTCGGCCGCCGCGGCATCGACGCCGACGTCACCGGCGCGACCGGCGCCTCGTCTTCCAGCACGTCCAGCGGCTCATCGTCCACCGTCGGCGCGTTCCCGTTCACCGCGTGCAGCAGGTCGTCCTCGTCCGGCAATTCCACCAATTCCCCGTGCGCGTCCGGCACGTCCTCGTCCGGCAACTCCTCGAGCTGGTCCTCATCATCCGGCAGCGGCATCAGCGCGTCGTCGTCGTCCGCCATCGCGGCCGCGCCGGCCCCGATCGCCGCCCCCGCCGCCAGCCCGCGCGCCGCGCCCCCGCCGCGCCGCACAGGCGCCTGACGCGTCTGCGGCACGTCGTCTTCGTCCGGCAGTTCTTCGAGCACGTCGTCGTCGCCGGCGGCCGCCGCGTTCCCGAACGGCTGGATCTCGTCGTCCGTCGGGTGACCGTCGATCTGCACCACGAACGTCACCGGCCCGACCTGCACCGTGTCCCCCGGCGACAGCACGGCCTCCTGCACCCGCCGACCGTTGCAGAACGTCCCGTTCGACGAGCCCAGGTCTTCCACCCGCAGCGAATCCCCCTCGCGGATGAACCGGCAGTGCTTGCGGCTGATCTCGTTCAGCGGGATCATCAGGTCACAGTCCTGCCGGCGCCCGATGACCGTCATCTCGCGGGACAGGGAGAAACTCCGACGCTCGCCGTCGTTGCGGAACATGACCAAGACCGCTTGCATTGAGTTGTGCCTTCCGGAAAGAGATGGCGGCGCCTAACGTAACGACGGCATCACCGCGGGACCCGCGGACGAGCAGTCAGTAACCTAGCCGCGCGTAAACGGTTGGGCAAGCAATCCCCGGGCGCGCGCCACGCCCCTGACCCGATCCCAATAGATGAGGCTGGAACAGGCCACCGCCCACACCACCGACCGCCGGCAACTCGCCGCAACCGACGTCCCCGCCGCCGACGTCCCGGGCCTCTACGTCCACGTCCCGTTCTGCTTCCACAAGTGCCACTACTGCGACTTTTACAGCATTACCCGCCAGTCGCCCGAGCGCATGGCCCGGTTCGTCGACCTGGTCCTCCGCGAGGCCGACATGTGGGCGGACAGCCCCGTCCGCGTCCGCCCGCAGACGGTCTTCTTCGGCGGCGGCACCCCGTCGCTCCTCGAAGCCTCGCAGATGCGCCGCCTGATCGCCGGCCTGCGCGACCGGTTCGACTTTGACGCCTGTGACGAGTTTACCGTCGAGGTGAACCCCGCCACCGCCTCGGCCGAGTACTGCGAGATGCTCCGCGCGGCCGGCGTCGACCGCCTCTCCTTCGGCGCGCAGAGCTTCGACCCCGCCGAGCTCAAGCTACTCGAGCGCCACCACGACCCGGCCGACGTCCCCGCCAGCATCGCGCTCGCCCGCGCCGCCGGGTTCACGCGCCTCAACGTCGACCTGATCTACGCCCTGCCCGGCCAGACGGTCGACCAGTGGGCCTACTCGCTCGACCGCGCCATCGAGCTCGCCACGCCCCACGTCTCCTGCTACGCGCTCACCTACGAGCCCAACACGGCCATGACCGTCCGCAAGCGCCTGGGCCAGTTCGTCGCCTGCCCCGACGAGCTTGAACTCGACATGATGCGCTACACGCGCGACCGCCTGGGCCAGGCCGGCCTGTCCGCATACGAGATCAGCAACTATGCCGTCGAAGGCGAGGCCTGCCGGCACAACCTGCTTTATTGGACGGGCGGGAGCTACGTCGGCCTGGGCCCGTCGGCCGCGTCCCACGTCGAGGGGTGGCGGTGGAAGAACCGCCCCCATCTGGGCGAGTGGGAGACCGCCGTCGACGCGGGTCACCTCCCCGCCGCCGACTTCGAAGTCCTCACCCCCGCCCAGCGTGCGGGCGAGTGGGTCATGCTCCGCATGCGATTGGCCGGCGGCATCCGGTTTTCGGACTATGTCGAACGCTGGGAACAGGACGCCCGCGAGGTTTACGCACCCCAACTCGCACAGCTCTCGAAAGTGGGCCTGCTCGACGTGACGGGGGAGCGCTTCGCGTTATCGGAGCGCGGCATCGCCGTCGCCGACGCCGTCGCGGGGGAATTCCTGCAGGACTGACGCACTAACTCACCACGGAGACACTGAGTCACGGAGAGTCGGGAACGGGCGTGAAATCCGGGTCAACGGATCCGGCTTCCATACTCTTGTTCTCTCCTCCGTCTCTCCGTGTCTCCGTGTCTCCGTGTCTCCGTGTCTCCGTGTCTCCGTGTCTCCGTGTCTCCGTGTCTCCGTGCCCTCCGTGGTGAACTCTTCCCGCCGATCTCGCCCACGAACGTCTCATATCTCCGCCCCCGCCTAATCAACCCCACCGGCAGTGTCGATAGACCCGGCAGGAATTGCCGGTGTCGGGCGCGCGTCCTCGTCGCGCCTCGCGTGCCGTCATCGCCCAGAGCGCGCCGCTCGACCCGGCGTCACGGCTTACCCGGTTTGCCCGGCCGGCGGGCGAATCGTAGGTCTGACGCGTGCACTGCGCCCCCGGGCGCAACGCACCGCCCGAGGAGTGGAGAGAGAAACCCATGTTCGGCTTCCTCAAGAAAATCGTCGCCCCCACGGCCAACCCGATCGGGGTGGACTTCGGGACCGACTGCCTGCGCATGGCCCAGGTGCAGACGATCGACGGCGAGCCGCGGATCGTTGCCGCCGGCAGCGCCGACGTCCCGTCGCACGTCCGCAACGACCCGGCCGCCCGCGCCGCGTTCTTCGTCGAGACCGCCCGCGACCTGCTCGCGCAAGGCAAGTTCAAGGGCCGCCAGGCCGTGCTCGCGCTGCCCGCGGCGCAGATGTACATCCAGCACCTGCGCATCCCGCGCCTGGACGACGAGGCCACCCGCAAGGCGCTCCCGTGGGAGGCCCGCGGGAAGATCCCGATCGACCCGTCGCACGCCCTGCTCCGCCACACGATCGCCGGCGAGATCTACCAGGACTCCGAGCCGCGGAACGAGGTCATCCTGATGGCCGCCGCCCGCGACACCGTCAACTCGATGCTCGCCAGCGCCGCCAAGGCCAAGCTCGACGTGATCGGCATGAACGTCGAGCCGATGGCGATCGTCGACTGCTTCGGCCACATCTACCGCCGCAAGACCGACCAGACCGCCGTCGTCTGCTTCGTCGACATCGGCTACAAGTCGACCCGCGCCGTCATCGCCTGCGGCCCGCGCATCCTGTTCGCCCGGTCGATCCCGGTCGGCGGCGAGCACTTCAACCGCGCCGTTGCCCAGGTGCTGTCGATCGGCCAGGAGGAGGCCAAGCTCCTCCGCATCAAGCTCGCCCAGGCCCAGCCGTCGCTCGACGAGCACCGCGCCCGCCAGGAGATCCGCGCCGCCGACGCCCCCGAAGCCGAAGCCGCCCCGGCGTCCGCCGAGGAGTCCGGCGGGTTCGCGCTGCTCAACGTGTCGCTCGCGAAAGCAGAGAAAGAGGGCAAGGGCGGGGTCGCGACGGTACCCGCGCAGGCGGGCGGGGCGAAGCCGCAAGCTGCGAAAGGCGGCAACCACATGCCCGCCGACCCGGGCGAGCAGATCGTCCTGGTCGAAGAGGCGTGCCACGAGCCGCTCGTCCGCCTGGTCGAAGAGCTCGACCGGTGCCGGCGCTACTACGAGGCGACGTTCCCGTCCAAGCCGGTAGAAAAACTAATCTTCGTCGGCGGCGAGGCCCGCCAGCGCCGCCTGTGCCAGAACGTCGCCCGCGAGATGTCGCTGGCGGCGCAGGTCGGCGACCCGCTGGTGCGCATGGGCCGGCTGAGCGAGGTCGGCATCGAGAGCGGCATCGACCGCCGCCAGCCGCAGCCCGGCTGGGCCACGGCGATCGGCCTCAGCCTGGGCCCGATCGCCGGGCACGCCACGTCGGGGGCCACCGAGTAATCCAGTCACGAATCCGGAGCGCGGAGCACACACACCATGTCATCCCCGAATCAACTCAGCTTCCTGCCCGACGACTACCTCGACTCCAAGCGGCAGAAGCGCACCAACGTGCTCCTGTCGGTCGTGTTCGTGGCCATCCTCGCCGCCGTCGGCGGGGCCGGGTGGTACACCAAGCAGGAGCTCCGCAAGGCGGAGACCGAGCACGACGACGTCGACCGCCAGTTCGCCGACGCCGCCAAGCGGATCGAGCAGGTCCGCCAGATGCAGGACAAGCAGCGGAAGATGGCCGGCCAGGCCGAGCTCACCGCCTCGCTCCTCGAGAAGGTCCCGCGCAGCTTCCTCCTCGCCGAGATCACCAACGCCATGCCGGCCGGCGTCTCGCTCCTCGACGTCATCCTCGACTCCAAGGTCCGCGCCGGGCCCGCGGCCGGTGGGAAGAGCGCCTACGACATCAAGCGCGCCCAGCAGTCCGCCGGCGCTGTCAAGGGCCCCGCCGCCCCCCAGGCCAAGAACTACGACGTCGGCATCCGCGTCCAGGGCATCGCCGACAACGACGTCCAGGTCGCCCAGTTCATGGCCAAGCTCAACACGTCCAAGCTCCTCCGCGACGTCAACCTGGTCATCAGCGACGAATACGTCCTGGGCGGCAACAGCGCCGCCAGTAACGCCGGCGCGAGCGACACGAAGATGCGCAAGTTCCAGATCGAGATGACCGTCGACCCGACCGCCGAGATCACCCCCGGCACCGCCGCGAGCATCAAGACCGCCGCGACACCGCTCGACAAGTGACCCCCCGGTCCCGGGCTAGCCGCTTCAGCGGCTAGTGCTCCCGGTGAACGGGCTCGAAACGCCGAATGAAGAGAGTGCGACCCGTACGGGTTTTGAACGAGACGGAGACCTGCAATGAAGTTCGGAATGCGTGAACTGGCGTTCGTCGGGCTCCTCGTGGCGATCTGCGCCACCAGCGCCATCGGCCTGAAGAAGATGTGGGAGCGCCGCGACTTCTGCCTTGCCGAGACCCAGCGCAAGCAGAAGATCCTCGGCGAGCTCAAGGAGTCGACCCGCGGGATCAAGGACCTCGAGACCAAGATCAAGGAGCTCAAGGACGCCATCACGTTCTTCGAGGGCAAGCTGCCCCAGGAGAAGGAGATCGACAAGATCCTCAAGGAAATCTCCCAGATGGCCGAGGCCAACGCGCTGCAGACCAAGACGGTCAAGACGCTCAAGAGCGAGCGGGCCGCCAACTACAGCGAGCAGCCGATCGAGTGGAGCATGTCCGGGAACTTCAACGGGTTCTACGCCTTCATGCTGCAGCTCGAGAAGCTCCCGCGCATCACCCGCGTGACCAACATGGCCCTGACCAAGATCACCGACCAGGACGGCGCCATGCAGGCCAAGGTGACCCTGCGGATCTTCTTCGAACCCGAGACCGGCTCGTCGAAGTTCGCCGCGACCAACTAACCGAACCAGCCCGACCCGCGCCCGCGCGCACGGACAGTCAGCAGGTGGAGCCCCCCATGAGCAGTGAAGACCTCGAATCCGAGTCGGGCGAATCGCAGGACCCGACCGCCGACCTCGACCTCGGCCAGGGCGAGACCGAGTACGTCGTCGCCGAAGAGAAGAAGCCGATCAGCGCCGCCACCCTGGTCCTGTTCGCGATCTTCGGCGCCGCCGGCCTCGCCAGCTACTTCCTCCTGGTCAAGGAGGGCCCGTCGGCCAGCGCCGCCGCCACCGCCGACCCCAAGGCCGGCCAGGTGATCGAACAGTTCATGACCGACAAGTCCCAGAACTTCGCGCACATGCAGAAGATGCTCCGCGACACCGACCTGGTCGTGAAACAGTTCCTGACCTACCCGAGCGTGACCCAGGTCCCGCTCACCGACCTGCGGGCCAACCCGTTCCAGCTCGCCGCCGCCGACGAGGCCGCCAAGCCGACCGGCAAGGAGGCCGAGCGCGAGAAGAAGCGCAAGGAGGAGGAGCGCCAGGCCGTCCTCCGCGGCGTCCAGAACCTCCAGCTTCAGTCCGTCATCGCGTCCGACCGCAGCAAGTCCTGCATGATCAACAACGTCCTTTACACCGAGGGCCAGCAGGTCGACGCGTTCACCGTCGAGAAGATCGCCCCCAACGCCGTCATCGTCCGCAACGGCGCCTACCGGTTCGAATTGCGCATGCAACGGTAACGCCCCGACCGTCGCTCGCGGCGTTGCCCCAGAGATTCCCCCCGCCCGGAAGGACCCGCATGTTCGGACGCAAGTCATCCTCGGACAAACCCGCCGCCGTCGAGCCCGTGCGCCCGTCCCGCACCGCCCACGACGCCGGCGAGTCCGCCCCGGACCTCGAGGAACTCTGGTCCCCCGCCCAGGCCGCCCGCGCCCGCAAGTCCGTCGAACAACTCCTCCTCGATCGCGGCCAGATCCAGGAAGAGCACCTCACCCAGGCCCGCTCCGTCCAGGCCCAGACGCCCGGCAAGAGCATCGTCCAGGTCCTCCTGACGATGAACGCGGCGACCGAGGGCCAGATCCTGTCCGCCCTCGCCGAGGCCAACAATCTCACGTACGAGGTGCCCGAGAAGTCCGCGATCGACGCCCAGGCCTTCTCCCTGCTCACGCCCGACTTCATCCGCAAGCAGAACATCCTCCCGGTCCGCTACGAGGCCGACGGCAAGGTCGTCGTCGTCGGCATGGCCGACCCGACCAACGTCTTCGCGATCGACGAGGTCCGCCGAAAGCTTCGCAAGGACGTCAAGGTCGTCGCGACGCCGTCGGCCGACATCCACCGCCTCGTCGAGCAGATGACGACCAACGCCGTCGACATGAAGGTCGACGAGATCATCAAGGACATCAACGAGGACGACGTCCAGGTCGTCAAGGAGGAGACCGGCGACGACCAGGACCTGACCAAGCTCGGCAACGAGTCGCCGATCATCCGGTTCGTCAACTACCTGATCTTCGACGCGCTCAAGCAGGGCGCCAGCGACATCCACATCGAGCCCAAGGAGAAGGGGCTCAAGATCCGCTACCGGATCGACGGCATCCTGTTCGAGGCGATGAACCCGCCGCACACGATGCACGCCGCCGTGATCTCCCGCCTGAAGATCATGGCCAACCTCGACATCGCCGAGCGCCGCCTCCCGCAGGACGGCCGCATCCGCGCCGTCGTCAACGGCCGCAAGATCGACCTCCGCATGAGCACCCTGCCGACCGCCAACGGCGAGAAGTGCGTCATGCGAATCCTCGACACCCGGTCGATCAACGTGAAGCTCGAGGACCTCGGCTTCTCCGAGAACACGTTCACCATCTGGACCAACCAGATCGACCAGCCCCACGGCATCCTGCTCGTCACCGGCCCGACCGGCTCGGGCAAGACGACCACCCTCTACTCGTCCCTGCGGTGCATGGACGGGAACAAGCTGAACATCAGCACCGTCGAAGACCCGATCGAGTACCAGCTCGCGACCGCCAACCAGGTGCAGGTCCACGACAAGATCGGGATGACGTTCAGCGCCGCCCTCCGCTCGCTGCTGCGACAGGACCCCGACGTCGTGTTGCTGGGCGAAATCCGCGACCCCGAGACCGCCCGCATCGCCGTGCAGGCCGCCCTGACCGGCCACCTCGTGCTCTCGACGTTGCACACCAACGACGCCCCCGGGTCGATCACCCGCCTGATCAACATCGGCGTCGAGCCCTACCTGATCAGCGCCGCCGTCAACGCCATCCTCGCCCAGCGCCTGGTCCGCAAGATCTGCCAGAACTGCAAGGAGGAGCACCGCCCGAGCGACGACATGCGCGAGTTCCTCACGCTCCAGGGCTTCGCGTCCGACGTCATCTACAAGGGCAAGGGGTGCGACCGGTGCCGGAACACCGGCTACACCGGCCGCCTCGGCATTTACGAGCTGATGGTCATGGACGACTCGCTCCGCGACTTCGTCACCCGCAACCCCGACGTGACCCACCTCCGCAAGCTCTGCCGCGAGCGCGGCCTGATCACCCTCCGCCAGGACGGCTTCGACAAGGTCATGAAGGGCATGACCACGATCGACGAAATTCTCCGCGTCACGGAGGGCATCTGATGTTCCACCATCCACCCGAATACCTCGGCGCCGTCATCCTGAGGTACTCCGAAGGATCTAGCCCCGAGCTTCAGGGCCCGCCAGACCCGCGTCATCCGCCCTCGTACGCCCGTTCTTAGCTCCGGCCCCGTTCGTGACGATCCAACTATAGCACGGCAATTCCCGCCGACCAGAAAACCCCGAGCCACCCATGATCAACGACATCCTCCGAGCCGCAGTGCAGATGAAGGCGTCGGACGTCCACATTACCGTGGGCGCCCCCCCGCTCTTCCGCGTCAACACCGTCATGGCACCCAGCGACTTTCCGATCATCACCCCCGAGGGCTCCCTCCGCCTGCTCAAGGAGATCCTCCCCGAGAAGCGCTTCCCCGGCTTCGAAGAGCTCCGCGACGCCGACTTCTCCTACGAGATCCCCGGCGTCGGGCGGTTCCGCGTCAACGCCCACTACCAGCGCAAGTCGATCGCGATCGCGATCCGCACGATTAACGACAAGGTTCGCCAGATCGAGCAGCTCTTCCTGCCCGAGATCTGCGCGAAGCTGACGCACCTCCCGCGCGGCCTGATCCTGGTCACGGGCCCGACCGGCTCGGGCAAGAGCACGACGCTGGCGGCGATGGTCGACGCCGTCAACCGCCGCGACGCCGGCCACATCATCACGATCGAGGACCCGATCGAGTACGCGTTCGTCTCGGCCAAGAGCTGCATCGAGCAGCGCGAGATCGGCGCCGACTGCCCGACGTTCCACTCCGGCCTCCGCCACGCCCTCCGCCAGGACCCGGACGTCATCCTGGTCGGCGAAATGCGCGACCTCGAGACGACCGCCGCCGCGATCACGGCCGCCGAAACCGGTCACCTGGTCTTCTCGACCCTGCACACGGTCAACGCCCCCCAGACGATCGAACGTATCATCGATATCTACCCGTCGGACCAGCAGAACCAGATCCGGTCGATGCTCGCC
>DATHXE010000476.1:0-6727 GCA_035459845.1 Tepidisphaeraceae bacterium
GTCGAGTTCCTCGACTCGGGGAGCGCCTTTGGCACGCGCGCGCTGCTGCTCGAGCGACAGGTGACGCTCGAAGAGATGATGTTCGACCACAACATGGACATGCAGCCGACCGCGTGACGCGCGTGCGCGGGGTTCGGATGTGTCGAGCGACTCGGAGCGGGGGGAATTCCTGTTGAACGTGCGACCGGACGGCACCGTGTGCCGTCCGGTTCTTTTTGCGCGTATGTCACACGCGCCGTTGCGGGGCGTAGGGACTTACGTGGAGACATCGATGCCCGAGATTTACGTGAGCACCGACTGCGAGACGGACGGGCCGATCCCGGGGCCGCACTCGATGCTGTCGGTCGCATCCGCGGCGATCACGGAGGCCGGGGACGTGGTCGCGACGTTCTCCGCGAACCTCGAGACGCTGCCGGGCGCGAGCGGCGACCCGCAGACGATGGCGTGGTGGGGCGAGAACCCGGCGGCGTGGGCGGCGTGTCGGACGGACCTGCGAACGCCGGCGGACGCGATGCGCGAATACGCGGCGTGGCTCGACGGGCTGCCGGGTAAGCCGGTGTTCGTCGCGTACCCGGCGGGGTTCGATTTCACGTTCGTGTACTGGTACCTGATCCGGTTCGCGGGGCGCAGTCCGTTCTCGCACAGCGCGCTGGACATCAAGACACTGGCGATGGCGGCGCTGGGGTGCGAGTATCGCGACGCGACGAAGCGGAACATGCCGCAGGAATGGTTCCCGCCGGATGCGCCGCACACGCACGTGGCGCTGGACGACGCGATCGAGCAGGGGAAGTTGTTCGTGAACGTGCTGCGGGAGGTCAGGGGAATGTCGAAGGTCGAAACTCGAAGAACGAATCAATGACGAGAACGAATGCCCAAACGACGAAACGGGCGCCTCGCGAAGAGGCGCCCGTTTCGCGTTTTGAAATTCGAAGCTCGAATTTCGCGGTTCGGGTTTTTATCCCAGCAGGTTGATCAGCCACAGCTTGGTCAGGACCAGGAGCGTGGCGAGTCCGACGACGAACAGGCCCCAGAGGACGGTCCCGTCGTACCGGAAGTACGTTTGGGACGCCGGCCGAAGCTTCTGGCCGAAATTGGCCGGGGCGTCGGCGGTGTGGGGCTCGGTTTGGATCGTCGGGGCGGTCATGGCGTGATGGTTTTCGTGGGTGATTCTAGGGCGTTGCGTAATCGGGGCCAGTGCCCGAAAGGGGGCAATGGAGCGTTGGCGATAGGAGAGGAACGCCGCGGTCAGGTGGGCGTTTCGTGAAACCCGCGGGTTTTGCAGCAAACACGGGCCCCCGAGTGACAGCGCGTCAGCAGGACGTTGTCCTGCAGCTATCGTTCCTACCGCGGGTCCGTCGCGCCGACGGCGGGCGCGGGGGCCGGGGCGGGCGAGGGCTTGCGCGGCGGCCACGTGTGTTCGCCGGCGGTGGCGGGTTGGATGCGGAGGTAGTAGGTGGCATCGCCGGCGTCGGGGGCGACGATGCCGCGCCAGGTCTGGGCGAGGCCAGGCTCGGAGGGGAAGTCGACGGTGACGTCGTGGCGGCCGGGGGGGAGCTTGAGGGGGATCAGGAACGTCGTGCGCGGGAGCATCTCCCAAGTGCGGACGTCGGCCTGGCTCGAAGCCTTGAGGAGTGCGCCGGCGGCGATGAGGGCGGCGGCGTAGGTGGCGTCCCGGCGCTGGTCGCTGCCGCGCGAGTGGTACGCGGCGCGGTGGGCCATGTAGGCGCCGCCGGCGATCATGCCGGTGCCGACGACGTCCTTGACGGCGCGGATCGTGTCGATGTCCTGCCAGCGTTTTTCCTGTGCGAGGGCGAGGAGGTCGACGGGGGGCGCGACGAAGAAGTCGCCGCGCGGGCCGGCCGACCCGATCGTCTGGCCGTCGACGGCAATGCGCGGGAGCGGGATGGACCCGACCTCTTCGGGGCGCGGGCCGAAGCCGACGAACGCGCCGTCGTACGGGTGGGTGACGCGGCGCGGGCCCTGGCCGAAGTCGACGACGAGCAGGACGTTGGAGCGGTCGTGCTGGCCGAAGTCGGTCAGGCCGCGGAGGCGCGGGCGGAGCTCGGCGGCGCGGGCGAAGTACTTGCGGGCGTTATCCGCGTCGCCCAGGCGCTGGTAGCACCGGGCGAGCATGACGTAGCCGATGACGAAGTCGGACTCGACGCGCCGGTACTCGTCGTCGCGGTCGCCGCGCTCCTCGCCGTACTCGCGGAGCTTGAACAGCGAGTTCTCGAAGGCGGCGCGGGCGTTGTCGTAGTCGTGGCGGACGTAGTAAACCAGGCCGAGGTAGAAGTTGACCATCGCCTTCTCGAACGGCTCGCCCTTCCAAACCTTCATGCGCTCGGAAATGATCGCGGCGGCGGCGCCGCGCCCGCCGGAGTTCGTGCCGGTCGAGTTGATCACCTCGTAGGCGTTGAGGAACGCATTCTCGGCGGTGTCGAGGTCGTAGTCGGCGAGGGCGGCGGAGCCGAGGCGGGCGTTGTTCAGGACGAAGTTTTCGTCGGTCTTCTCGGCGATGGGGCGGAGCGTGTGGACGGCGCGGCCGTAGTCGCCGACGTGGTAGTCGTCGACGGCGCGGTGGGCCCGGCGCTCGGCGGCGGTGGGGCCACAGCCCATCAAAAGGATGAAGGATGAAGGCAGAAGGATGAAGAGGATGGAGCGGGTGACGGTCATGCTCGCGGGGTACAGCTTAGATTCGGGACAGTGATCCTTCTATAGCTCTGTGGTGAATCTTTTGACTCGCGGGCTGGAAGCCCGCTCAATCCAAAAACCCTTTTACGGCGGATTTCTTGATATCGTAGGCGGCGGTCCAGAGCGTTTGGCCAGAGCTGAGGTCGGTGAGGGAATAGGCGCAGAGGTAGTACGCCGAGCGGCGGCGGCTGGACTCGTCGGTGATCGAAGAGAATCGGGCGGTCAGGGCGAATTCGGGCTGGACGCGGTCGGGGTCGGGGCCGGGGTCGAGCTCGGCGGCGCGGACGGCGTGCCAGGTGTCGCGGTTGACGACCCAGGCGAAGTGGTCGGCGGCGCGCTCCTGCAGGTTGGTGCGCAGGCGGTTGATGAACGCGTGGCGGGCGCCGTTCGGCAGGACCTCGCCGGTCATGCGGTTCTCGACGGGCTTGATCACGACTTTGAGTCGGCCGCGTGTAGCCATCGCCGAGCGGACCTCCGGGTCGGCCAGGAGCTTGGCGGTCATGTCGTCGGTGACCTCGACGAGGTTCTGGGCGTCGAGGGCGGTCGACCGGCCGTGGGAGACGGCGGTGTTCTCCTGGCAGCCGGTGAGGAGGAGAATCAAACCGCAGATGAACGCGGATGAACGCGGATGTACGTGCGCGCGTCGAACGACGCGCCGCGTCCTTAAGTCTGATCTGCGTGAATCTGCGTTCATCTGCGGTTCCAATCGTTCGCTTAGCGGCGGACCTTCACTTCGTACCCGATCGGGATCTCGAGGCCGCCGCCGTCGCTGCGGATGTCGCGGAGGGCGAAGGTGAAGTGGTAGTAGATGGTGCCGCGGTTGCGCAGGTCGGTGACGGTGCCGGAGATGTTGAAGTCGGGCTGGATGCGGTTGGCGGCGGGCGGGCCGCCGGCGGGGGCGCGGCCGGCGCCCTGGCCGAAGTCGTCGCGCTCGGCGCGGGCGACCTGGTCGAGCTCGGCGGCGCGCACGCCGTAGAACTTGTCCCGGTTGGTCACGATCGCGATCCGGTCACCCCCCTGCTCGGCGAGCTTCACCTTCAGGCGCTCGAGGAAGATGTTGTAGTTGAAGAAGCGCGACCCGGTCTGGTCGTCCATGTTCGTGAAGACGACGGTCAGGCGGCGGGACGAGCCGTTCACCTGGGGCAGCGCGAGCAGCTTCATCGCGAGCAGGTCCGACGCCTCGACGACCTCGGACGACTGGAGCCCGCGGTCCTCGTAATCCAGGTCGGTCACGGGCGGGCGCTGGTGGCGGTATTGGTGCGGGGCGTCGTGAGAGCACCCGGTGAGGGCTGCGCCGGCGACGAGGGTCAGGGCGAGGGCGGCGATGCGGATCGTCTTGGTCATTGGGGGTTGCTCCTTCTGTCTCGTACTGTGTATCGATCGGCGAGGTGCGGGGGTTTGTTCGATCGGGAAAGTCGGGAAGAAAGCCGCAAAGATTGCGAACGGGATTACACGACCCGGATCGCGTCTAACCGGCTCCCCGGAACGGGGTCAGTTCCATGGTAGACACTGCTGGTCGCCAGAGGATGGTTTGCGCGGCCGGCAAGCCCGGCGGCTCAAGGAGTATCCCTGCGGGGGAATCTCGTTCCATCGGCCTTTACAGGCCAATCCTTTCGCGGCCGATCAGTGTCATACGATCTGGGGGAAGACAGTCGGGCTGTGGGTGCGCCACCGACGTGGGCCGTTTCCGGGTCCTGCGACGGCGCGGTGCCGATGGCCGATAACGATATGCGGGCCGACCAAGGAGTGTGCATCGTGCGGACGACTAAGCTGGTGGCGATGGGATTTGCGACGTCGGTGGCGGTATTGGCCGCGGGCGGGTGCGCGCCGCCGCCACACGCAGGCGTGGAGCGGGTGGTCATTCCCGCGCCGGGCGTGCAGGACGGCCGGCGGTACGAGCCGGTCGCGCCGCGGCCGCTGCCGGACGACGCGACGTTCTCCTCGCGCGTGATGCGGGAGTTGCCGCCGCCGCCGTTCGACGATGCGCCGCTCGTGGGCCAGCGTCCGCCGGAGCAGGGTCGGTTCGAGCAGTTGTACCGGGCGGTGGGGCGGCCGCGGATCGCGGTGTTCGTGAACCGGACGCCCGACGGCGTGGCGGGGCCGGCGGGCGTCGGGTACGTCGAGCGCTCGACCGAGGGCAAGCGCGGGCGGCCGGCGACGGAGGAGGGCGGAGCGTACGGGACGGAAATCGAGCGGACGCACGTCCGGGGGGAGGGGTACGACGAGGCCTACGCCCGGGCGCTGGACTACGAGGCGATCGAGAACATCCTGACCGATTTCATGGCGTGCGGCGGTGCGGTCGAGATCATCTCCCCGGGCATGGTGCGGCAGCGGCTGACCGCGGAGCAGTTGCGAGACCTGCAGGCCGGGCAACCGCGGGCGCTGCGGGATGTGGCGGCGGCGCTGGAGGCGGACGTGCTGATCCAGGTCAGCGCGCGGCCGACGCGGCAGACGACGACGGGCCAGGAACTGCGGATGGTGGGCGAGGCGGTCAACGTCAAGGGCGGGCAGCAGATCGGGCGGGCGATGGTCGACATGCCCCTGCCGATGGAGAAGACGACGGTGAACCGGTACGCCCGGTGGGTCGGGCGGAAACTGATGGCGGACATGACGGCGACGTGGTCGTCGACGGAACCGGCGCGGCCCGCCGAACCGGCCAAGCCGGAGGCGCCGAAGATCGAACCGGCGAAGCCCGAAGCGCCGAAGACGGACCCGGCCAAGCCGGAGGGGCCGAAAGTGGAGTTGCCGCAGGGGTGAGTAAATTGGGAGAATGCGCCGTTGGACGCGCTGGGCAAGCCCAGCGGCTAAAAGGGTAATCCGATCAAACCGAGTTAATGACAATGAAGACCCGATCTGTCGTGAAGTTCGCCGCGTCCGTCGCGATGATTTCGACCGCCCTGCTCGCGGGCGGATGTTGGGAGCCCGGGAGCAACCTGCCGTACGGGCAGACGCCACGGTACGTCGAGGGGCGGGCCGAGGTGTATTCGGCCCCGCAGATCTTCCTGGTCGGCCCCAACGCCGTGGATTTGCGCGAGAACACGCTGTTCGAGCCGCCGATGGTCACGCGCGACCCGGGCGACCTGCTCCGCGTGACCGTGCCGGTGCGCGTCACGGGCGACAAGCGGCTGCACGTGCAGTACCGCGCGACGTTCGTCGACCGCAACGGCCAGCCGCTGCCCGGCATGACCGGGTGGGCCCGGCAGACGCTCACGCCCGGGGCCCGCGACCTGATCTCGTTCAACAGCACGTCCGCGCAGGCGAACGGGTTCCACGTGGAGATCCGGTACGCGGAGTAGGGCGCGCGGGAGGAAGCAGTCAGTCGCACGTCAACGACCTGCTGACGCGCCCGTCGAACAAGAGGTAGATAGGACTTCCGCGCGTCAGCAACGCGTTGCGTTGCAGCTGACCCCCGGTGTTGAAAAACAATTTCGAATCGGCATACTGTCAGCCCCTCGGTCGGCCGGCCGTAACAACAGCCTGCCACCGGGGATCTGGGAGTCGATCGCGCGGGAAACCGATTCACAGCGATCCCCCCATGGCCGGGCGTGTACCGAAGTGGCCAAACGGGTCAGACTGTAAATCTGATGGCTTATGCCTTCGAAGGTTCGAATCCTTCCGCGCCCATGACCCGAAACCCCGCGAATCGCGGGGTTTTTGGCTTTTCTGGAAGTCATCTCACGCCGATCCTGATCGCCCCAAAGTGGTGCATTTGGTGCGCAAATCGACGGGTGGTGCGCCCCATTCCTCGCTTCATTCAGTTCGGGTTCTGATCGGATGGGGAATCGGAAGCTGCAATTGATCACGCGAAGCAAGTGCCGAAAGGTGTAGTCCACATTCTGATGCTCCTCTCATTCATTCGCCCGAGAGACGAGATCACTCCAGCGGCTTCGTAAGGAATTTTACGTGATGGTTCGGCTCCTCGGCATCCCCCGGAAACGCTGCCCACCATTTGCACTTGAAGCGCTTACGTCGCTCAGAGTTCTAGTTACAAGTCGAAGCGTCTCGTTGCTTTCGACGTGTCGTTCAGCTTCATGGT
>DATHXE010000477.1:0-12871 GCA_035459845.1 Tepidisphaeraceae bacterium
CGCAAGGTGCTGTCAATGGCGCCGGCGTCGAACTACACGGTGCGGGCGATGGCGCGACTGGGGGATTGCGCGTACGAGTTGAAGAAGTACGACGAAGCGGCGGCGCTGTATCGGCGGGCGGCGTCAGCGGCGACGGACGAGGTGACCGACGAGACCGAGGTGGCCGCGGGCGTGCGCGCGGATTACATGGTGGGACAGGCGTACCTGGTCGCGAAGAATTACACGACCTGCTTCGGCGCGTTCCGCAAGTTCATCGACCGGCACCCGGGTCACCCGCTGGTGAACATGGCGTACCAGTCGATCGGCGACGGGCATTTGGGGCTCGAGCAGTACCAGCAGGCGCTGTCGGCATACCGGATGGTCGGGACGGTCGCGAAGGAGCGGACGGCGGCGATGCGGCGGGTGACGCCGGGCGGGCGGTTGTACCTGCGCGTGACGGACGCGGACGTGAACGTCGGCGAGACGCCGCGGACGGTGCGGGCGATCGTCCGCACGAGTGGCGGGGACGAGGAGACGGTGGAACTGGAGCCAATGGGCCTGCGGAACCCGGTGTTCCTCGGGACGATCCCGACGGCGCTGTCGGACCCGCGCAAGAGCGGGGACCTGGAGAAGGTGTTCACCGAGGCGCAGGCGGCGGAGGTGCGGCAGGCGCTGTCGGACGCGCGGGCGAAGGTGAAGGCGGCGCAGGACAAGCGGCAGGAGGCGGCGGAGGTCGAGCGGAGCGCGGAGAAGATCACGAACCCGGCGGGGGCGGAGAAAAAGCGCGCGGCGCTGGTGGCGGAGGCCGAGGCGCTGGAGGGGACGGCGAAGGCGGGGATGACGGCGGCGTGCGCGCGGGTGGACGCGGCGATCGGGGCGCTGGAGAAGATCGTGGAGGCGTGGGCGCCGGAGCAGTCGGTCAAGGCGCTGGCGAAGACGGCTGCGGCGGTCAAGCCGACGACGGCGCCGGTCGCGCCCGTGACGCCGGGTGGAGAGGGCGACCCGGGCGTGCGCGCGGCGCTGGCGGGGACGCTGCCGACGCCGGACGACGAGCCGGGGAAGGATTCGGCGGGCGGGCCGCCGGGCGTTCCGGTGACGCCGACGGGGCTGAGCGAGAGCGATGTGGACAAAGTGCGGCTGGAGGCGATCGGCAAGCCGACGGGGCCGGAGACAGTGGACGCGCGGCTGACGGCGGTATCGGTCTGGGCGCGGCTGCTGAAGCGGCAATTCCAGCGGCTCGAGCTAACGGGGAACGACAAGATCGAAGTCGAGTACGTGGACGAGGTGGGGCCGAAGGGGCCGCAAAAGGTGATTCGCAAGGACTCGCTGACGGTGGCTGCGGACGCCGCGATCGGGCTCTACACGCGGGACGGGTCGGAGCGCGTGGTGCAGGTGGTGCTGGGCGGTGACGTGCTCCTGCGGGTCGAGGATTTGGATCGCGATTTGACGGGTGGGGCGGACACGGTGACGGCGACGCTGGCGGCGCTGCCGAAGGTGGACACGCGGGCGTCGGATTTGAGAGAGGAGACCCGGCCGGCGACGCAACCGACGACGCAGCGGAGCACGCCGGGCGAGATGTCGGCCGAAGAGGCGGCGGCGGCGGCGAGCGCGGCGAAAGTGCTGCCGCTGGCGCCGGAGGGGATGCCGTCGATCACGGTGGAGTTGAAGGAGACGGGGCCGCACACGGGGGTGTTCGAGGCGGTGGTGAAGACGACGGCGACGGGGCTGGCGCACGCGGGGAAGACGTTGGCGCTGACGCCGGGCGCGCAGCTGCGGATGGCGTACAAGGACCCGGCGGCGGTGCGGAACGCGGACGGGTGGGTGCTGGCGCTGGCGGCGGAGTGTTTGCAGGACGCGGGCGGGGAGGCGCTGGCGGTGCAGTTCGGGCAGACGTACCTCGATCTGCAGGCGAAGTTGAAGCGCGCGGCGGCCGCGGGGGAGATGGGGAAGATTTACCTCGAACTGGGCTTGGTGAAGCGCGGGAAGGAGTACCTTCGGTCGGCGCAGACGGACTGCAACGAGGTGGCGCGGGCCGCGGCGCGGACGCCGCTGGGCGAGGAGGCACTGCACCACTCGTGGCAGATCTACTTCTATGCCGGTTTGCTGGACGAGGCGGCGCAGGCGGCGCGGGCGCTGGTGTCGGCGTACCCGCAATCGGATTACGTGCCGGACGCGTTGCTGGCGATCGGGCAGGTGAGCTTGCAGCAGGGCGAGCGGCAGGTGGAACAGGATAAGGCGAGCGGGCAGAAGACGGCGATGAACCGGGACCTGCAGCGGGCGGTGTCGCAGTTCGAAGAGCTCGTGCGGCGGTACCCGCGCGGGGGGCGTGCGCCCGAGGCGCTGTTCATGGTCGGCAAGGCGAAGCAACTCGCGGGGCAGACCGGGCTGGACACGTTCGAGCGGCTGGCGAAGCAATTCCCGGATTCGGCGTTCGCGGCGCGCGGGCTCGCGCAGGTGGGCGAGTACTACCTGGGCATCGGCGACTTCGGCCGGGCGCAGGACTACTTCGGGCGGATCCTGATCGACTACCCGGACTCGCCGGACCTCGGGGCGGTGACGCTGAGCCGGGGCGTGTGCCAGTGGAAGACGGGGCAGATCGCCGACGCGCTGGCGAGCCTGTACAAGGTGGCCGAGGAGCACCCGGGGACGAAGCTGGCGGCGGACGCGCGGCGGCACATCAACTCGATCAACCAGGCGCGGGGGGCGGGCGGCGCGGCGGCGCCAGCGGCGCCCGCGCCGGCATCGGGCGCGGCGGCGCCGGTGATGAAGAAGGACTGATCGCGGTGCGGGTGCGTTATTCATAGCCGAGGGCGGAAGCCCACGGTTGCTCTCGAATTACAAAACCGGTTTCCCGGGAACGAGCTTCTGAGGAACACATGGCGAAGTTGAACTACCGGGTGGCGGCGGCGGCAGTTATTTTGGCGGCGGCGGTATCGGCGGTGCCGGCGGAGGCACAGCCGAAGCCGCGCCGGCCCGAAGCGGCGGCGCCGGCGGGGCAGTCGTCGCGCGACGTGCTCGACCAGGCGGCGGCGGCGCTCAAGGCGAACGACGACGCGCGGGCGGTGAAGTTGTACGAACAGGCCCGGACGATGCGCGATTTCGTTCCCGCGCGGACGACGCCGGCGCTGGTGATGACGGCGGGGGACTACTACGCGTCGCTCGGAACGCCCGAATCGCTGGACCTGGCGCTGACGACGTACGCGGAGGTGATGAACCATCCGGTCGGGGGCACGGTCGACCGCGGGGTCGCGCGGGTGAAGCGGGCGGAGATCCTGCTGCGGCAGGACAAGCCTCAGGCGGCCAAGGACGAGGTGCAGACGCTGCGGGCGTCGGGGTCGCGGCGGACGCTCGTGCTGGCGGACCTGGGGGACGCGGCGGTCGCGCTGCACCTGGGGCAGGCGGAGGTGGCGCGGGACAAATTGGTGCCGCTGCTGGAGTCGGACGAGCCGGTCGTGCGGGCGATGGCGCTGTTCTCGCTCGGGCGGGCGTACGTGCAGCTCAAGCAGACGGACCAGGCGGTCGCGTCGTTCCGAAGGCTCTGGAACCAGTACGGGGAGACGCCGTACGTGAAGCGGGCGGTGTTCCTCGTGGGCGGGATCTACCTGGACCGCGGCGACTTCATGGAGGCGCGGAAGCTGTTCGAGGCGTGCGCTGTGATCGGCGCGCCGATGCAGTCGCGCGTGCAGGGCGGGGACGAGCTGGTGATCAAGGTGTCGGACGCGAACTACTTCGCGCGGACGCGCAGCCACCGGATGAACGTGACGGTGTGGGCGCCGTCGGGGGACAAGGAGGTCGTGGCGCTGGAGAAGAACCCGGTGAGCGACGTGCTGTACACGGGGCGGGTGGCGACGGCGCTGTCGGCCGCCGCGCCGGCGCCGAATGACGCGACGCTGCAGGTGCGCGGGAGCGACGTGATCGAGATGGCGTACGAGGGGCAGGTCGCGCCGCCGCGAAAGGTGCTGGTCGTGGACGACGGGCGGATCAACATCGACGCGACCCCCTTGCCGGACCCGGGCCCGCGGAAGCCGGCGTCGGCGAGCGCGGCGGCGGTGGGCGGCGCGCGGACGAAGGGCGGGGGCGGTGGTGACCGCGGCGGGGCGGCGCCGGCGAAGCCGGTGATCGCGGCGGCGCGGCAGGACGGCGGGGCGGTCAACCCCGGGTCGCCGGTGTACGTGCAGGTGACCGACGCGGACCTGGACACGACGGACGGGCCGGATACGGTCAAGGCGCAGGTGCTGGCGCAGGGCGCGCGGGGCGGCAGCGGCGCCGGGGAACCGGTGTCGATCACGCTGACGGAAACGGGGCCGCACACGGGGGTGTTCGCGGGGATGGTCAACACGGCCGCGCCGACGGCGGGGGTGTTCGCATCGTCGGAGTCGACCGGTCACCCGGCGAGCGACGCGGGCGACGCCGATGTGTCGAGCCCGGCGCCGGGCGCGGCGCTGCCGGCCGCCAAGCCGGGGGCGCACGCGACGTACTGGAAAGGTCTGGCGGGGGAGAAATCTCACTGGATCGAGATCGACCTGCGCCAGCCTGCGTTTCTGGGGAAGCTGACGTGGGGCACGGGGACGGACCCGCTGGCGGTCAAGGGGACGCCGATCGAGATGACCGTGACGGCGCGGGGCGACAACACGGAGCGGACGGTCGAGGTCAAGGGCAACAAGCCGATGCCGACGGGGAGCGTGGTGGATCTGGGCGGCGTGTTCGCCCGGTACGTGCGGATCGAGATCACGAAGTTCGACGGCGTGTCGCCGGCGATCGGGCAGCTGATCCTGACGGATGACAAGGGCGCGCAGCTGCTGCCGACCGGCATCGCGCAGGACGCGGCGGCGAAGAAGGGCGTGCTCGAGTTCGACGTGGGCCAGACCGTATCGGCCAAATACACGGACGAGGAGAACGTGGCCCCGGGCCTCCCGACGGTGCGCGAGAGCCGGCGGCTGGGGGCGTCGTATCACGACGCGACGCTCAGCGTGGCGACCAAGGCGGCCAACACGGAGGCGACGTACTCGCCGATGTACCGGCTGGACTTGAAGGCCGAGCCGTTCGTGACGATCGGCGACCCGGACGCGGACACGACGCCACAGCCCGACAAACTCACGCTCGCGGTGTTCACGGAGTCGGGCGTTCGGCGGACGCTGAATCTGACCGAGACCGGCCCGTCGACCGGGACGTTCGCGGCGGCGCTGCCCGTCACGACGAACGAGGCGGCGCGGGAGGACGAGCGGTTTCTGCACGTCAAGCCGGGCGAGCTGGTCTGGATGACGCACATGGACGAGCGGAACATGCGGCCCGGCTACCGGACGTTCCGGCACGCGTGGATCCTGGAGAACCGGCCGACGGCGGGCGAGCTCGCGCCGATCGGACTGCTGCACACGGCGTGGCCGTTCGAGATCAAGGGCGAAGAGGAGGCGCTGTCGGCGGCCGGCAACCTGCTCGGGCCCGAGCGGCCGGGGAACGCGGGGCGGGTGTCGTTCACGCTGATCGACCCGGACGCACTGTCGCGCGCGGGGCAGTCGGTCGGGATCAAGGCGTCGGCGCTCCTGTCGGGCGCGGCGCGCGAGCTGTCGTTCTCGAGCAGCTCGTCCGGCGAGGCGAGCAAGTCGCTGGACCTGGTGCTGGGCGACAAGGACGCCGGCGAAGCGACCGCGGGCGACCTGTCGGTGTCGGGCGACGAGGTGCTGCGGCTGGCGTACAAGGACGAGCAGATCCCGACGGCCGATTTGCGGACGCGGGCGGTGTATTCGGAGGACGAGATCAAGTCGAAGCTGGCCGCGCCGGCGCCGGCGGCGGTGGCCAATCCGGCAGAGGCGGGGACGCCGACGATCAAACTGCGCGACCCGCAGCGGCGGCTGGCGGCCGAGCAGGCGAAGCATTTGACCGAGCTTCGTACGGAGCTCGGCCGGCGCGTCGCATCCTACAACGATGACGCCAAGGCGCTGACCGCCCGGCGCGATCTGCTGAACAAGCGGCTGGCGGAAATTGCCGCGGCGACGAAGGCGAAGCCGGGAACGACCGCTAATTCGGGCGCGGCGGTCGACGCCGCGGCTTCCGGCGACGAGGCGCTGAAGGCCGCCGTGACGGCGCTCGATACGCAGGCGACGCTACTCACGCAACGGTCGGCCCGGCTGACGGCGATGGGCGCGACCGCCCCCCCGCCCGCGCCCGCCGCCGTGCCGGCAGCCGTCGATGCGGCCCCCGCGGCCGCGGGCGTCGCCGTCGAAGATCAGCCGCTCATGCCCGGCCAGCCGTTCGTCGTAACAGTGGATGACGCGGACCTGACGGCTGCCGAGATCGACGTGCGGCTGCGCTCGGTCGCGGGGCGGATGGTGGATTCGATGGTGGTCAAGGCGACGCGCGATGCGACCGGCCTGTATACCGCGCGGGTGAACACGGAGCGATCGACGGACGCCGGCAGCCCGAACCTGCTGTCGCTCGCGCCGGGCGGGGAAGTGCTGGCGGATTACACCGATGCGGTGCAGGCCGCGCCGGCGGCGACGGAGCGCGTGACGTACGTCGCGCTGGCGAGCGACGCGACGCTTCTGGCGGTGAACCCCGGCTTCAGCGCGGCGATCGCCGACGTTCGGCTGGGCGAGGCCGTGCACGTGCAGGTGACGGATTTCGATCAGGACCGCTCGGCCGCCCAGGACCGAGTGATCGTGACCGTGAGCAGCCCGCAGGGCGACTCGCTCCAGCTCGTGTGCACGGAGACCGAGCCGCACTCGGGCGTGTTCCGGGCGTCGTTCCTGACGGACCGCGGGGCGGCCAACCTTGCGGACGACGTGCTGCAGGGCGACTACGGCGGGGAGATCACGCTGGCCTACGCCGACGGGCTGCGGACGTCGCCGGGGTCGGCGGTGGTCAAGACGTTGAAGCTGCCGATCGGCGGCGGGGCGGACGGCGTGGTGCTGGGCTTTACCCGCCAGTTCCGCGACGCCAGGGAGGAAATGAAGCTCTGGTACCGCACGGGCCAGGCCGCCTACGAGATGGGGCGCAAGCTGTACCTCGGGCGGTCGATCGAGCGGGCGGAGGAGAACTTCGCCGAGGCGACGGACTACTTCCAGCAGCTCGTGCGGCGGTTCCCCGACGACCCGCTCGCGGCGACGGCGAACTACTACCTGGGCAACATCCAGGCTCTCAAGGGCCACCACCGCGAGGCGCTCGAGCGGTTCAACGAGGTCGTGACGCGCTGGCCGAAGACGGACTACGTCGCCCGCGCACGGTTCAAGATCGGGCAGTCGCACGAGGCGCTGGGCCAGTTCGACCAGGCGGCCGACGCGTACGTGCTGCTGACGTACCACCACCCGGCCGACGAGCAGGTGCCGACGGCGATGATCCGGATGATGAACCACTACGCCCGGCAGGAGGCGTGGCCGGACGCGGTGGCGATCGCGGACCGGTTCATCGCCAAGTTCCCGGAGCACGAGCAGGCCGGGGCGGTGGCGCTCAAGGGCGGGCAGTGGCTTGCGGTGTCGGAAAAGACGAACGACGCGCTGGCGTGGTTCGCGCGGCAGGAGAAGGTGTTCGCGACGAACGACAAGGCGATGCCGGGCCTGTTGTACTGGCACGCGGCGACGCTGCTGTCGAACGGCCGCGGCGGCGGTGGCGGGCGCGGCGCCAAGGGCGACAAGGTCAAGGAGCTGCTCAACCGCGTCGTGTACGACTACCCGAGCAACGAGTACGTGCCGATGGCGAAGATCGCGATCGAGCAATTGCAGCAGAGGAACTGAGAGGCGTAGTCAATTGTCAATTGTCCATTGTCAATTGTTCGGTTTCGGCCGCCGCGCGGTGTCGCGGGTGGGGCTCGCACTGGTACTCGCGCTGCCGGCGTTGGCGCAGGAAGCCGCGCCGGAGGCGGTGTTTGACAAGCTCGCGGGGCACATCGCCAAGGACGCGCCGTCGCAGGACCTGGTGGACCGGGTCTACGAGTTCATGGAGAGGTACCCGAAGGACCTGCGGTCGGACCGGCTGCAGTTCTGGGTCGGGGTGACGCAACAGCGGCGGAAATTTCACAACGAGGCGATCAAGGAGCTCGGGTTCGTCGTGTCCGACTTCCCCAAGAGCCCCCTGCTGCTGCCGGCGCTGCGCGGGCAGGCCGAGAGTTACCTGGCGACGGGGCAGAAGGACGCGGCGGCGGATTGCTACGCGAAGATCGTCGACAAGCAGCCGCCGGCGCTGTTGCCGGAGCAGGCGGCGGCGGTGCGCGAGGCGCTGATGTTCCTGGCGGCCAAGGCGCTGGACGCGAAGGACGTGGACGGGGCCGTCGGGCACTACCTGAAGCTCCCGGACCGCACCGAGGCGATCACGCGCGTGGTCGAGCTGTACATCCGCGCGGACCGGCACGAGGACGCGCTGGCGGCGATCGCCAAGCTCGATGACGAGGACCGGTTTCTCGCGTACCGGCTGACAGCGGTCACGTACGGCTCGCGGCCGGGCGTGGCGAACCTGATGAAGCTGCTGGCGAAGGTGATCGAGAAGGAGAAGCCGGCCGGGCGGACGGACCAGGCCGTCGAGATGGTCGTCAAGACGATCGCGCGCAAGGGCGAGGCCGAGCACGTCAAGGCGCTGGAGCTGGTGGCCGCCAAGTACGACCGGCTGAAGCGGTGGGCGCAGTTCGCGCTGTGCGAGATCTTCAAGGCGACCGACCCGGTTCGCCTGCGGACGTTCGTCGGCGACTGGCGGACGGGGAACGACGTCGAGAAGGTCAAGACGTACCTCGGCGCGTACTTCGAGGCGGCGGGCGACGTGCCCAAGGCGCAGGAGGCGTATCGGCTGCTCGAGGACGCGGTTGCGGCGCACTTCCTGGTGGCCGAGACGTATTACGGGCCGCGGGCGAGGAACAAGGATCTCCCGGCGGGACAGGCGGAACTGTCGGCGATCGTGAAGCGGTTCTACTCGCCGGTGACGAGTGCGGACGCGCTCATGCGGCGGGCCGAGCTGGAGGCCGGGCCGATGAACAAGACGGACGTCGCCGTCCGCACGTTCATCGAGGTGATGAACCGGTTTCCGAATGACGGGCAATTTGCGCAGACTGCGCACATGCGACTGGGGGCGTTGTATCGCGGGACGCGCAAGTACGACGAGGCGATCGCGGTGTACGAGCGGTTGATCCTGCAGTACCCGGACGGCCGACTGCTGCGCTCGGCGTGGCTGCAGATCGCGATGACGCACGAGGAGAAGAACGACCCCAGGCGGGCGATCGAGGTGCTCCGGCAGGTGCTGCGGAAGTTCCCGCACACGGCCGAGGCGAGCCAGGCGCACACGCGGCTGGAGCAGAAGTATAAAGTGCCGGACACGGAGGTCGGCGACCGGTGAGTAGCGCGGCCGTTCAACCTGAAGCTGTGTCGACGCCGGTGTCAGCGCCGCCGTCGATCAGGCTGCGCAAGGCAGATTGGCGGTTTCGGATTTGCCTGACCGTGGCCCTGTTGGTCCACTTCGCGCTGGTCGCGCCGTCGCTGATCAACTTCTCGTGCACGCACAAGCGCCCGTTGGGATTGCCGGGCGGGACCGGGGACAAGATCGCCAAGGGCACGCCGGACGGGGCCAAGGGCGGGACGGCCAAGCAGAACCCCAAGGCGCAGAAGGCGGCGCCGGACGTCCAGCCGATCGCCAAGGCGCGCGTGCAGGACATCGCGGCGGCGGCGCAACAGCAACGGTCGCGGACGCGATTTTTGGAGCGGTTCAGCACGGACGGCCTGCGCGCGATGCTGATGGCAAAGGACAACGCACAGGTGCGACCGGACCAGGCGCAGCAGGCGCGGGCGGCGGTGGACACGGTCGGGAGTGCGCCACCGGGTCCGCCGGGGCCGCTCGGGCTCGAACAAGGCGATGGCTCGGGCGACACGGCGGCGGGGTCGCCGTTCGGCGACCGCGTCGGGGCGCCGCTCTGGCTGTACCGGGTTAAATATTCGGGCGGCGACTGGGACGCGAACCCCAAGGCTTTGCCCGCCCTCCTTCGCGAGGTGAAATTGGCGCTGAAGCTGAAGAAGGTCGGGGCGGAAGAGGTCGTGCGGATGTCGGACTTGCCGGGGCACCGGGGGCCGAACATGCCGTCGATCCTGTTCCTGACGGGGACCGGCGCGATCCAGACGACCGAGCCCGAGCGGGCGGCGCTGCGGGACTACCTGCTGGGCGGCGGGATGCTGGTGGCGGACTCGTCCGGCGGGAATTTCGAGCAGCAGTTCATGCGATTGATGGCGCAGGTGCTGCCCCGGCACCCGCCGCGGAACATCGAGTTCGATCACGACGTGTACCGGGGGCGGTGGATGCCGTACAAGATGCCCCGCGGGTGCCCGGTGTACCGGGACCACGGGTCGAGCGACGCCAAAGGCTTCTTCGACGACGACGGGCGCCTGATGGCGTTCTTCTCGCCCGGCGACATGGGCAGCGCGTGGGCGGTGGTCGACCTGGGCCGCAAGCGCGGGGACGTGGAAGCGTCGTTCCAGATGGGGACGAACCTGGTGACGTACAGTCTCATGACGGTCAGGGATAAACGGAAATGAACAACGGCGATTCGATTTCGACCTCTGAGACTGCCGACCTCGAGCGCCGGCCGGTGCGCACGCTTACGCCGATCGGGCCGGGGCGCGGCGGCACGCCCCTGCTGTGGAAGATGCTCGGGGTGGCCGTGGCGGCGCATCTGCTGATCGTCCTGCTGACGTCCAAGTCGCTCTTCGGCACGGATCCGGACTCGCCGGAGCAGATCTACGAGAAGGGCGAGCGGGCGATGGCGGCGGGGCAATATCTGGAGGCGATGGAGCACTACCGGCGCGTGCTGGACATGCAGCCGAAGGTGCCGCCGATTTTCGAGAAGGCGGCCGAGCAGCACCGGAGCGCCGACAAGCAGGCGAAGGCGAAGGCGGCGAAGGTGCTGACGCCGGCGACGAAAGAGGCGACAGAGGCGGAGAAGGCGGGGGCGCCGGCGTCGCGGCCGGTGGGACCGACGGAGGGGTCGAAGGTCAAGGTAACGCCGGCTGCGCCGGAAGTGGATTTGCCGCCGGAGTTGAGGGGGAAGTGATGCTAACGCGCTCGCCTTCGGGCGGCGCTGTCGCTTGCCCTTCTGGTCGCGGCTAAACGAGGACGGGCGGTCAGCGCGGCAGGTCGTGCATGATGGCGATGACGCCGCCAGCGTGGCTGATGGCTTCGTAGACGGGCTTGTACTGGGCGTACTTCAGGTTGCGGTCGCAGCGGAAGCGGACCTCGGAGTCCTTGGAGCCCTTCCGGTCGGCGAGGCGGCCCTTGAGCTCGCGCTCCAGCGCCTCGGCCCCGCCGACCTCGGCCCCGTCGAGGAAGATCTTGCCGGTCTTGTCCATGGCCACGGAGACGTCGGCGCGCGTGTCGTCGGTGCGGCGGAGGGTGGGGAGCGTCACGCCCTGGTCGGCCGTCATGAACGTGGAGGTGAGCAGGAAGAAGAAGATGATCAGGAAGGCGATGTCGGCCAGACTGACCATCTGGGTCTCGACGATCGGGCCTTGTCTTTTGCGGGTGATACGCATGGGTCGGTTTTCGGCGAGGAGAGTCACCGCAGAGACGCAGAGGACGCTGAGGGGGCGCGGAGCAGTCAGAAGTCAGAAGTCAGGTGTCATTGGTCAGAAGTATGGATCGGGCCGGGTCTTCTCTGCGAGTCCTCCGCGCCCTCCGCGTCTCTGCGGTGACCATTGTCGCGGATTTTCCTAGTCCTTCCGTTCCTCGCTGATGATGACGATGCCGCCGGCTTTCTGGATGGCGTAGAGGATCTCGGCGTTGCGCTGGAAGGTGAGGTCGTCGTCGGGGAAGACGATGACGGCCTTGTCCTCGTCGCGGCTCATCCCGGCGAGCAGGCCGGCGACGTAGGACTCGAGTTGTTCGACGGACACGTCGGCGCCGTTGACGGTCAGGTGGGTCTCGCCGGCGCGGACGCTGAGGGTCCTGGTGGGGTTGGCGACGTTGGCGGGTGAGCCGGAGGGCATCGGGACGCTGAGCGACAGGTTCTGGGCCCAGGTCGAGGCGACCAGGAAAAAGATGATGATCTGCCACGCAATGTCGGCGAGGCTGATGAAGGGGATGTGGGGGGCCGGGGTTTTGCGGCGGGTGAGGAGCATGGGCGGAATTGCCGATTGCCGACTGCCAATTTCCGATTGCGACAAATCGCGTTCGGGCGGACGAGGTGCTGCGAACCGCCTATTGGCGAACTACATCGGCGGGGCGGGATTTGCTTTGGGAGTTCAGGACGCGCTCGACGAGGGTGGTGCCGGCGGCTTGGACTTTGAGCACGAAGCGGTTGACGCGGCCGACGAAGTAGTTGTATTCGACGGTGGCCATGGCGGCGACGATCAGGCCGCCGGCGGTGCAGAGGAGGGCCTCGGAGATGCCGCCGGCGACGACGGTCGGGGTGAGCGTGCCCATCTTGCTGACATCGCCGAAGGCGCGGATCATGCCGACGACGGTGCCGAGCATCCCGAGGATCGGGGCCAGGCTCGCGGTGGTGGCGAGCATGTTGAGGTTCCGCTCGAGGTAGTCGACGACGTGCCCGCCGTGGTCTTCCATGGCCTGGACGATGCCGCCCTCGATCTCTTCGGGGCGCTTGCCGATGCGCTCGAGGAAGGTGAGCTTGCGGAGGCCGATGCCGAGGGTCTCGGCGACGGGGCCGGGGGCGGTCTCGCAGACCTGGATGGCGCCGTCGACGTCCTGGGATTCGAGCTTGGCGGAGACCTTAGAGAGGAGGTCTTCGGAATCGACGTCGGCCTGCCGCATGGTCAGCCAGCGCTCGAGCGTGACCGCGAGCGAGAGGATCGAACACCCGGCGATGACCCACAGCGCCCACCCGCCGCGGACGAGAAAATCGAGCATGCCCGGAAGCCTCCGTGCGAAGTTGTTGCCCCTGATGGAGGTTACCGGGGGGCGGGCGGGGCGTTGC
>DATHXE010000478.1:0-1834 GCA_035459845.1 Tepidisphaeraceae bacterium
GTCTGAGCATGGCACCCGGCTGGCGAGAGCCGGTCCTCAACATCGGAATGTTGAGCTACTTGACGGTCAGGCGCTTGCGCAGGTCGGCCTTGGCGGTCTTGAGTTGGGCGTGTTCGGGGGCGTCCTTGTAGTAGGGGTCGAGGGGGTAGCAGCCGGAGATGATGCCGTTGCGCGGGGCCGTCGTGCAGTCGCTGAAGGTGCGGCAGATCTTCTTCGTGTTCGTCGGCGCGCCGGTGAGCGTGTCGGCGAGCATGTCCCAGTAGGACAGGACGAGCCGGCCGATGCCGACGCTGTCGACCCAGCCCTGGCGGACGACGGCCTGGGCGACGTGCGGGAGGTACTCCTGGAGGTAGGAGTAAGCGCTGCCGACGATGACGGCATTCGGGCAGGCGGCCTTGAGGTCGCGGCAGAGCTGGATCTGGCGGACGACGCCGACGAGCGGGTCTTCGGGGGGCTGGTAGCCGTCGGACGGCGGGAAGATCGCGGGGCGCTGGAAGTGGGGGTTGTAGTAGGGCGAGCAGCAGGAGACGTTGATCATCGAGCAGCCGAGGCCGCCGAGCATGTTGATGAAGGCGATGGGCTCCGTGAGGTCCTGCTCGAGCGGGTTGCCGGGATTGCACCCGAAGCCGTACACGTAGGGGAGGTGGTTCTGATAGTCGTCGGGGATGCCGGGGCCGAGCTTGCCGGGGGTGGACTTGGCGGGGTCGGGCTTGAAGGGCGGGTGGTCGAAGGCGGAGAGGCGGACGCCGACGCGCATGCCGGGGACTTCGGCTTTGATCCGGCCGACGATCTCGCGGGCGAAGCGGGTGCGGTTCTCGAACGAGCCGCCGAACTTGCCGGGGCGGGTGAAGCCGGAGAGGAGCTCGTGGCCGAGGTAGCCGTGGCAGTGCTTGACGTCGACGAAGCCGTATCCGGCGCGACTCGCGAGTTTGGCGGCGCGGACGTAGTTGTCGATCAGGCGGTCGAGGTAGTCATCCGAGATCAGGACCGAATCGTCCTTGGGGTCGATGCCGAAGCGGGGGTCGAGCAGCGGGTGGTGGTAGGCGATGCGGTTCTCGAACTTGGTCTTCGAGTTGGGCTTGCAGAACCGGCCGGAGTGGGTGAGCTGGAGGCCGACGAGGAGGTCGTCAGTCCGGCCGAACTTCTCCTTGTGGGCGTTGACGCACGTGTCGAGGAGGAGGCGTGCTCCGTGCTCGGCGCGGTCGACGTCGTCGTCGATCACGCCGATCTGATTGGGATTCGCCCGGCCGTCGTTCTGGACGGCGAAGGCTTCGCCGCCCCAGATCCACTTGGCGCCGGACTCGCCGAAGTGCTTCCAGCGGCGGACGGTGTGGTCGGAGGGCTCGCCGGTGGGTAGGCCGTCCCAGCCTTCCATCGGGTGGATGCACCAGCGGTTTCCGAGGGTCAACCCGTCGACGGCGAGGGGCTGGGCGAGGGGCGAGCCCTGGTCGGCGGTGAGAACGGCGTCGTCGACTGGCAGATTGAGATTCAGGGAGGCGAGGTGGGCGCGGAGGCCGGCGACGTCTTTGTGGTGACCGATCTTGGGGTAGGAGTCATCCGCCATAGACTGGTTGTTATGGCGGAAAGGGCGGGGGGATGCAAAGTGAGGGGAAAACGAAAAGACGAAGAGACGTAAAGCGTCATGCCGAGTGAACGGGTGAGGGCGGTAACAGTATGTCGGGCGGAGATTCACGATGAAAGATCGGCGATTGGAAACGGATCGTGTGGGGGAATCGGAACGAAGCGAAGCGCTGGCGGGGGGCCATTGGGCGACGCGGCGCGATGGCTTGGCGGTGCTCGGCGCGTTCGTCACGCTGCTCCTGCTCGGGGTGGC
>DATHXE010000479.1:0-9300 GCA_035459845.1 Tepidisphaeraceae bacterium
CGCTACCTCCTGTTCAACGCCGTGCAGAAGGCGCGGGTCAGCACCGAGGGCGTCAAGGTCATGGCCCTGCTCTCGGAGTGCGTCGGCGCGCGCGGGTTCGAGGTCGACACGTTCTTCGAAATGGCGCTCCGCGACGCCCAGCTCATCCCCGGGCTCGAGGGGAGCACGCACATCAACCTCGGGCTGGCCGCGCAGTTCATCCCGGGGTACTTCGACCGGCCCGACGACGCCCTGACCGAACCGCCCTCGCTGGTCGCGGCCGGCAGCCCGGCTGGCGAGAACCCATACCTGATGACGGCCCGGGCGGTCGCGCCCGAGACGGTCGCGTTCCCGCCGTACCCGCGCGCGTACGAGCCGCTCATGGCCGTCCCGAACGTGCGGCTGGTCGCGGGCCAGGCGCGGGCGCTCCGGCGGCTCGCGGGCGCCCGGCGGACGGCGCTCGTCGGCGGCCGCGGTGCCGAGGCGGTCACGGCCTCCGCGATCGACCTGGGGAAATGCGTGTCGGCGGTCGCATACGCGCAGCTGGTCGCCGAGAACTGCGTGCGCCTCGCGGTGCCCGCGCCGGTCGTGTCGGTGATCTTCCACCTGATCACCGAAGACCTGAGCGCGCTCGGACTGGCGCTCGCGGCAGCGCCCGGCCTGGGGGCGGTGGGCCGGTACCTGGCGCGACGGTTGGCCGTGACTCCCCGGACGAGCGAAACGGACTGGGAATTCGTCGCGCGGCTGGCCGCGGGCGACGGGCGGGCGCCTACCGTCGCGCCGTCGGCAGGCGGACGGTGAACGTGCTGCCTTGGCCGGGCGAGGACCGAACGGCGATCGTGCCGCCGTGGTCGGCGACGATGCCGTGGCTGACGCTCAGGCCGAGTCCCGTGCCGTGTCCGGGCGGCTTGGTCGTGAAGAAGGGGTCGAAGATGCGTTGCTGTATCGCCGGGTCGATCCCGCAACCCGTGTCGGTCACCTCGATCAGCACGGCCCCGCCGTCCTGCGCGGTGCGGACCGTGACCACGCCGTCGGCCTCGCACGCGTCGATCGCGTTGGTGACCAGGTGCATGACGACCTGGTTGATCTTCGCCGGGTAGCACGAGACCGGGCCCAGGGGCGCGAGGTCCAGGTCCAGGCGCACGCCCTTGGCCGTGGCGCGGCCGCGGATGATGTCGGCGGTCGACCGGATGCCGGCATTGAGGTCGACCTCGCCGAGGTCGCTGGTGTCGAGGCGGGCGAACTCGCGCAGGCCCTCGACGATGTGCTGAATCCGCTTGAGTCCGTGGCGCGACCGGGTCAGGAGCTCGTCCAGGTGCGGCATGACGTAGCCCAGGTCGACGCGCACGGTCAGGTCGTTGATGCGCCCGGCCAGGACCGGGGCGTGCGCGTCGATCAGCGGCCGGGCCTCGGCGTACAGGTCGAGCAGTTCGCGGAGCGCGGCCACGTCGCGCTGCAGGACGGCCACGTTGTTGCTGACGAACGCCAGCGGGTTGTTGATCTCGTGCGCCACGCCCGCCACCAGCAGGCCGAGCGACGCGAGCTTTTCGGACTCGACCAGGCGGACCTGCGCATCCGTCAGCGCGCGCATGGCCTCGTCCTTGGCCCGGACGGCCTCTTCGAGCAGGTGGTTCTTCTCGACCAACTGCTGCTCGGCGACCATGATCGCGGTGATGTCGCGTGACACCCCGAACGTGCCGATGACCCGGCCCTGGCCGTCGCGGAAGGCCGCCTTGGTGGTGAACGACCAGCGGACGCGCCCGTCCTTGTAGGTCAGCTGCTCGACCTTGCCGACGAGCGGCACGCCGGTGCGCATGACCTCCTGCTCGTCCTCGAACGCGGGGCGGGCGTGGGACTCGTCGAAGAAGTCGAAGTCGGACTTGCCGACGGCCTGGCGCGGATCGGAAAGGCCGAAGGACGTCGCCTGGGCGTGGCTGATGTGGATGAAGCGGCTCTGCTCGTCCTTGAAGTAGATGCGGTCCGGGTGGTGCTCGAAGAGCGTGTGCAGGAGCACCGCCTCGAGATGTTCCGCGGTCGACGACGGCCCTTGGTCGGACATGGTCGATTGCTCCTTGTCCGCTCGACTCCCCCGCGCCTCGGCGCCAGGCCGGCGCGACGACGGGGGGAAGGAAACATTATCCGGCGGGCACCCCCGCGGTGCAAAGATAAAGAGGGGCGAGGGAGCCGATCCGGGGCGGCGCTTCGGGCGGAGCCCGTGCTCTCTGCCCCGGCACGAAGGGGCGTGCCGCGACGCCGGGTCACGCCCCCGCATCCCGCAACGCCGCCATGACCTCGGCGGGGCTGGACGCGCGTGCGATCGCCTGGCGGAGGGCGCGGTCCTGAAAGGTTCGGCCGGCGGCGGCGAGGAGGCGGAGGTGCGGGACCGCATCGTGCGCCGGGGTCAGGAGGAGGAAGACGATCTCGACCGGGCAGTCGGTCGGCGCGTCAAGCACGCCCGCGTGCGCCACGCCCACGGCGACCTGCGGGGACGTCAGTCCGGCGAGGCGAGCGTGGGGGAGGGCCACGCCTTCGTTCAGGAACGTGCTCCCCTGCGCCTCGCGCGCCTCCACGGCCGCGAGCGCATCCGCGGCGGTGATCGGCGCGAGCGCGCCGTCGATGGCCGCGGTCAGGCGCCGCAACGCATCCTGCTTGCTGATCGGATCGTCCCAGACCAGGACCCGCTCGTCCGAGAGTAGTTCCGACAGGACGCCGGGGCGGCTCGGGATGGGGGGCACGTCGTCGCGCGCGACGCTGACCACGGCCGGCGATGGCGGCCGGGTTGGCGCCGGCATTGGCACCGCCCTGGCTTCGTCGGAGTCCGCGTCCACCACCACGACCGTCGGCCCGGACGCCCGCGTTACGAGCTGCTCGGCCACGCTCCGCCGGCCCAGCAGCCGCTTCCACCACGGCATCGCGCGCGGGCGGCCGATCACGATCGTGCCGGCTCGGTATTCGCCGGCGAACCGCAGGATCGTGTCGGCGACGTCGGTGCCCTTGAACGTGAAGACGGTGGCCCCGAGTTGGTTGGCGAGCGTCAGCGTGTCGCCGAGCAGGCGCTGGGTGGCCGCGTCGATGCGGAGCGGGTCTTCGGACGGGGTCTGGACGTAGACGGCGTACCAGTTGCGGTTCAGCCGACCCGCCAGCCGCGAGGCGAACCGGAGCAGGCGGGCGCTGTTGGGGCCGCGGGACGACAGGCAGACCATGACCTGGTCCGGCGCGGCGGACGACGCCTTCTCGTCCGGGGTCGCCTCGCGCCGGCGGAAGTCGAGCTGGGCGGCGACCTCGCGGAGCGTGAGCTCGCGCAGGTGCTCAAGGTTGGACGTGGTGAAGAAGTTGTCGAGCGACGACGAGACGCGCTCGGCGGGATAGATCAGGCCGTCACGAAGCCGCTCGCGGAGGTCCTCGGCCGCGAGGTCGACGTTGACGACCTCGTCGGCGTCGGCGAGCACGGCGTCGGGCAGGCGCTCGCGCACCTTCACGTCGATCAGCTGCTCGACCGTGTTGTACAGGCTTTCCAGGTGCTGGACGTTGAGCGTGGTGAGGACGTGGACGCCGGCCGCCAGGATCTCGCGGACGTCTTCGTACCGCTTGGCGTTGCGCGACCCGGGGACGTTCGTGTGGGCGAGCTCGTCGACGAGTACGACCTCGGGTTTGCGGGCGACGACGGCGTCGACGTCCATCTCGTCGACGGCGATGCCGTGGTACTCGACCCGCCGGCGGGGCACGACCTCCAGGCCGTCGACCAGCTTCGCGGTGCCGGCGCGCCCGTGCGTCTCGACCAGCCCGACGACCACGTCGACGCCGTCGGCCTTGAGTCGGTGGCCCTCCGAGAGCATCTGGTACGTCTTGCCGACGCCGGGCCCGTACCCGAGATAGATCTTGAGCCTTCCGCGCTGGGCGCGGCGGATCAACTGGAGGAAGGAGTTGGCGCGGGTGTCGGGCATGCGGGAGTTGTCAATTGCTGGTCGGGAGGGTATCGAGCGCGAGATTCAGTTTCACAACGTTCACGCGCGGCTCGCCCAGGAGACCGAATTCCCGGCCTTCGGTATGTTGGGCGATCAGGCGGTTGACGACGTCGAGCGTCACGCGGCGCGTCTTGGCGACCCGGGCCGCTTGGAAGCGAGCGTTTGCGGGGGTGATGTGGGGGTCGAGGCCGCTGGCCGAACGGGTGACCGCGTCGGCGGGGACGGATGTCTCGGCGGCGAGGCCGTTCGTCTTGCGGTACTGCTCGGCGAGTTGCTTGACGCCCGAGAAGGATTCGTCGGTGTCCTTCGTGGCGGGGTCGTCGGCTTGTCCTTCGATCAATTTGGCGGAAGTGGGGCCGAGGTTGGTGCCGGCGGACGCGCCGGCGGCGTAGCCGTTGCCGGCGGCGGAAGGGCGGGGGTGGAAGTATTTGTCGGCGGAGAAGGATTGGCCGAGGAGCGCGGAGCCACGCACTTTGCCGTCCGTGTCGACGATGAGCAAGCCGTTTGCGCGGTCGGGGAACGCGAGTTGGGCAATGCCGCAGACGACGAGCGGGTAGATGCCGCACACGACAATGGCGAGGGCGAGGGTCGCGACGGCGGAAGTACGCACCTGGACGAGGAGCTCGCGCAGCAGCGGTTGGGGCGCGGTCGGTTGAGGGGAAGTTGAGACGGGTGTGGGGGTCATGGGTCGGGGTCCTGTCGAATTCGGATCAACTGTGCGAACGACTCGTGGCCGGATCACCGAAGTGACACGGGCCCCGTTCGATCATTCACGCCAGTCGGAGAGTGGTCAGGAGCATGTCGATGAGCTTGATCCCGATGAACGGGACGATCAATCCGCCGAGCCCGTAGATGAGCATGTTTCGGCGGAGGACGGCGGCCGCGCCCAGCGGGCGGAAACGGATCCCGCGCAGCGCCAGCGGGATCAGGGCGACGATGATGAGCGCGTTGAAGACCACCGCGCTCAGGATCGCCGACTGGGCCGAGCCCAGCCTCATGACGTTCAGGGCGGCGAGCGGGCCGGGCTGAAGTGCCGATGTAGCGTACGCCATCGCGAAGACAGCCGGGATGATCGCGAAGTACTTGGCCACGTCGTTGGCGATGCTGAACGTGGTCAGCGCGCCGCGCGTCATCAGGAGCTGCTTCCCAATCTCCACGACCTCGATCAGCTTGGTCGGGTTGGAGTCGAGGTCGACCATGTTCCCTGCCTCCTTGGCGGCCTGGGTGCCGGTGTTCATCGCGACGCCGACGTCCGCCTGGGCGAGCGCCGGGGCGTCGTTCGTGCCGTCGCCGGTCATGGCCACCAGGTGCCCCGCGGCCTGCTCCTTCTTGATCAGGGCCATCTTGTCCTCGGGCCTGGCCTGGGCGAGAAAGTCGTCCACCCCCGCCTCGGCGGCGATCGCGGCGGCGGTCAGGTGGTTGTCGCCGGTGATCATCACCGTCTTGATGCCCATCGCCCGGAACCGCTTGAACCGGTCCGGCAGCCCGCCCTTGACCACGTCCTTCAACTGCACGACGCCGAGCACGCGGGCGGAGTCGGCGACGACCAGCGGCGTCCCCCCGCTGCTCGCGATCTTCGTCACCGCCGCCTCGACCTCCGCCGGAAACACACCACCGACGAACTGCCGGACGCTGTCCGCCGCCCCCTTGCGGACCTGCCGCCCGTCCACGTTCACACCACTCATCCGCGTCTGGGCGGTGAACGGGACGAACTCGGCGTGCGGCTTGTCGTGCAGTTCGCGCCCGCGGATCTGGTACCGCTCCTTTGCCAGCACGACAATGCTCCGGCCTTCAGGCGTCTCGTCGGCGAGGCTCGAGAGTTGGGCGGCGTCGGCGAGCTCGCGCTCGTCCACGCCGGGTGCGGGCACGAACTCGGTCGCCTGACGGTTGCCGAGCGTGATCGTGCCGGTCTTATCGAGCAGCAGTACGTCCACGTCGCCCGCCGCCTCGACGGCCCGGCCGCTCATCGCCAGCACGTTCTTCTGCACCATCCGGTCGATCCCGGCGATGCCGATCGCGCTCAGCAGCCCGCCGATCGTCGTCGGGATCAGGCAGACGAGCAGCGACGCGAGGACGGTGACCGACACGGTGACGCCGGCGTACTGGGCGAACGGGCGGAGCGTCAGGACGACGACCAGGAAGATGATCGTGAGCGCCGCCAGCAGGATGTTCAGCGCGATCTCGTTGGGCGTCTTCTGTCGCTTGGCGCCCTCGATCAGGCCGATCATGCGGTCCATGAACGAGTGGCCCGGGTCGGCGGTGACGCGGCAGACGATGCGGTCGGAAAGGACGGTGGTCCCGCCGGTGACGGCCGAGCGGTCGCCGCCCGCCTCGCGGATCACTGGGGCGGATTCGCCCGTGATCGCCGACTCGTTGACGGTGGCGGCGCCCTCGACGATCTCGCCGTCCGCGGGGACCAGGTCGCCGGCCTCGCAGACGAACAGGTCGCCCTTGCGAAGGCTGGCGGCGGGGACGACGGACTCTTGACGATCGACCATCCGGCGGGCGCTGGCGCTGGTGCGGCCCTTGCGCAGGGCGTCGGCCTGGGCCTTGCCCCGACCTTCGGCCATGGCCTCGGCAAAGTTCGCGAACAGCACCGTGAACCAGAGCCAGAGCGTAACCTGCAGCACAAACCCAAGCGACTCGCTTCCGGCACGGGGGCCAAAGAGCTGCAGCGTGGCGACGACCGCCCCGACCTCGGTGACGAACATCACCGGGTTCTTGAGCATCGTGACGGGGTTGAGTTTCCTCAGCGCGGACGAGAGCGCCGGCAGGACGATCTGGCGGTCGAACAGGGAACGTTGTTTGGCGGACATGGGGTTGTCGGTGGTCAAAGGTCAGTCGATCGTTGCAGAAACCGCCGGGCGGGGTCGCTTCAGCGACTCTGAGAGTGACGCGTCAGAACACGCGTCCCGCGTTCATCAGGTAGTGCTCGACGACCGGTCCCAGCGCCAGCGCCGGCAGAAACGTCAGCGCCCCGACGATCAGGATCGTCCCGATCAACAGGACGACGAACGTCACCCCCGACACCGGGAAGCTGCCACCGCTAGGCGGGATGAGCCGCTTGCCCGCCAAACTGCCGGCGAGCGCGAGCACGGGGACGATCATCAGGAACCGGCCGATGAGCATCGCCAGGCCGAGGGTGACGTTGTAGTGCGGGTCGCCGCTGGCGGGATTCGCGGTGAGACCGGCGAAGGCGCTGCCGTTGTTGCCGGTGGCGGAACTGTAGGCGTACAGGATTTCGCTGAACCCGTGCGGGCCGGGGTTGTTCAGACCGGCCTTGCCCCAATCGCTGGCGGCGCCCCAGGCGGTGAACCCGAGGGCGCTCAGCGTCAGCACGAGAATCGCGAGCGACGCCACTTTTACGTCGTACGCCTCGATCTTCTTGCCCAGGTATTCGGGCGTCCGACCGACCATCAGGCCGGCGATGAAGATCGCGAAGACGACGAAGACGAGGATCCCGTACAGCCCCGCCCCGACGCCGCCGAAGATCACCTCGCCGGACTGCATGTTGAACAGGGTGACCAGCCCGCCGATCGGGGTGAACGAATCGTGCATCGCGTTGACGGCCCCGCACGATGCGTCGGTCGTCACCGTCGCGAAGAGCGCGGAGTTGAAGATCCCGAACCGGACCTCCTTGCCCTCCATATTCCCGTCCGCGGCGGCCACGTTGATGTCCGCCCGCGCCATCATCGGGTTGCCCCGCGCCTCGGCCCACCAGCAGACGAGCACGCCCGCGACGAACAACGTCGCCATCGCCCCCCACACCGCCCACCCGTGCTTCTGGCTCCTGACCTCGCGCCCGAGGTAGTACGTCAGCGCGCTGGGGATCAGGAAGATCGACAACATCTGCACGAAGTTCGAAAGCGGCGTCGGGTTCTCGTACGGGTACGCCGCGTTCGCGTTCACGAACCCGCCACCGTTGGTCCCGAGCATCTTGATCGCGACCTGCGACGCCATCGGACCCTGGGGGATGGTCTGCGTGGCGCCCTCGACCGTGGTCGCGACGTCGTAGGGCTTGAAGTTCTGGATCATCCCCTGCGAGACCAGGAACAGCGCGTAAACCAGGCATAGCGGCAACAGCAGGTACAGGTTCACGCGCACCAGGTCGACCCAGAAGTTCCCGACCGTCCCGGCCCGGCTGCGGGCGATGCCGCGGACCACCGCCGCCGCGACGCCGATCCCGACCGCCGCCGACACGAAGTTGTGCAGCGCCAGTGCGACCATCTGCGAGAAGTACGACATCGTGTTCTCGCCGCTGTAGCTCTGCCAGTTCGTGTTCGTCGTGAAGCTGGCGGCGGTGTTGAACGCGAGCGCGTGCGACAGGCCGGGGAAGTGCTGCGGGTTGAGGGGCAGCAGGTGCTGAAGGCGGAGGATCCCGTACGTGAGGCACATCGTCAGGGCACTGAAGGCCATCACGGCGACGGCGTACTGCTTCCAGTCCTGCTCGCGGCGCGGGTCGACGCGGAAGAGGCGGTAGAAGAGGCGTTCGACAGGCCCGAGGACCGGCGTGAGGAACGTCCGGCCCTCCGCCGTCAGGACGCGGTGGATGAAGGAGCCCAGCGGCTTGGTGGCCGCCGCCAGCAGGCCGAGGAACAGGAGAAGTTGCAACCAACCGTTTGCGTTCATGCGAATCAACTCGATCCGGGTGTTACATGTCAGGACTGGAGCGCGACCGCAGCTCTCGGCGTAGCGATTGAACCGACGAGCGCACGCCCGAGTGCGTCACGTCTTCAGAACCATTCCGGGCGGATCAGCGCGACGAACAGGTAGACCATCAGCCCGACCGCCACGAGGGCGATTGCAATTTCCATAGGGTTTCTCCGGTTCCCGCCCGCCTAGAGGCGCGCGGCGCCGTACACGTAGGCAATGCCGACGGCGAAAAAGGCGGCCGTCACGCCGATGTAGATCACCTCGAGCACGTCAGGCTCCTTCGTTAATGTCAGCGCGTCGATCGCCCGATGGGCTGCCCCTGCCGCGGTCGGGGCCGACCGCCTCGCCGTTCGCGTACCCGCCCACCGGCGCGGCACGGAGCGTGAACGAGAAGCGGGCGCCTTCGCCCGGCTCGCTCTCGACCCCGATCGTCCCGCCGTGCGCCTCGACGATCTCCCGGGCGATCGCGAGGCCGAGGCCCGCGCCGGTGCTGCCCGATTGGCCGGGCGCGCGGAAGAACCGTTCGAAGATTCGGGTCAGGTGCTCGCGCGGGACGCCCGGCCCGGTGTCTTGGACGGCGAACCGGACGACCGCGCCCTCGTCCGCCACCGACACCCGCACGCGCCCGCCCGGGGGCGTGTACCGCAGCGCGTTGCTCAGCAGGTTCGACATCACGTGGCCGACGCGCGAGTCGTCGGCGAGC
>DATHXE010000480.1:0-14762 GCA_035459845.1 Tepidisphaeraceae bacterium
CGCCCGAAGACCGCCGCCGCCGACGCGCAGGGCGTCAACGACTTCAAGGACGTCGGCTACGACGGCCCCGCCCCCCCGCCCGGCCACGGCACCCACCACTACCACTTCCGCGTCTACGCCCTCGACAAGGAGCTCGAAGTCCAGGCCAAGCTCGACCACAAGGCCCTGATCGCCTCCATGTCCGGCCACATCATCGACTCCGGCGAGATCGTCGGGACTTTCGAAGTCCCGCGCCGCTAGGCACGTCGATTGCGATGCCGGAATCACCGCAGAGACGCCGAGAGCGCAGAGGTTCGCAGAGAAGAAAAGGAGTAGTGCCCGCCCGTCCATCCTGCCCTCTTCTCTGCGCCCCCTCCGCGCCCTCTGCGTCTCTGCGGTGAATCTTCTTAACCGCGGGTCGACACATGCTCCTGAAGAACAAAGTCGCGTTCGTCACCGGCGCCTCAAGCGGGATCGGCCGCGGTACCGCGCTCCGCTTCGGCCAGGAAGGCGCCGCCGTCGTCGCCGTCGCCCGCCACACCGACGAGGAAAACACCTGCAAGGTGTGCGCGGAGATCGACAAGGCCGGCGGCAAGTCGATCTTCGTTCCCGCCGACGTCGCCAAACCCGACGACGTCAAGCGCGCCGTCGACGAGACGATCAAGAAGTTCGGCCGCCTCGACATCGTCGTCGCCAACGCCGGCATCAACGGCGTCTGGGCCCCGGTCGACGAGCTCGAGCCCGACGAGTGGAACAAGACGATCGCCACCAACCTGACCGGCACCTTCCTCACGCTCCACTACGCGGTCCCCCACCTCAAGAAGGCCGGCGGCGGCAGCGTGATCATCGTCTCGTCCGTCAACGGCAACCGCACGTTCGTCACCCCCGGCGCCACCGCCTACAGCACGACCAAGGCCGGCCAGGTCGCCATGATGAAGATGCTCGCCGTCGAGCTCGGCAAGCACCAGATCCGCGTCAACGCCGTCTGCCCCGGCGCCATCCACACCAACATCGAGGAAAGCACCGAGCGCAAAGGCACCGAAAAGCTCGGCTTGAAAATCGAGTACCCGCAAGGAAAACCCGCAGTAAACGAAGGCCAGGGCGAGGTCCCCGACGTCGCCGACGTCTGCCTCTTCCTCGCCAGCGACATGAGCCGCCACGTCTCCGGCATCGAGCTCTACGTCGACGGCGGCTTCTCCCTGGCGCGGTGATGTTCTAATTCTGAGGGGGCCGGCGATGAACCAGCGCGTAAAGTCGGTTGAGGAATTCACCGCGCGTCAGTTGTCCGTCTGCCTTCAGATCGGGAGTGGGCTCCACACCCGCCAACTTCGCCCACCGCGCCGCCAGCGCCTCATCGATCGGCACGCCGACGCCGACCTCGTGCTGCGGATACGCCCCGCCCCACTGCCCCGTCGTCCCCCCGCGCGGCTTGGCCGGCGTCGTCGGGTCCACCAAGTCGCGGAAGAACCCGCGCGTCCCGAAGTACTGCGCCGCCTTGAACCACTCCGACGTGACCGGCCACGGGTGCAGCGCCACGTCGAAGCTGCCCGGCTTGTCCCACCCAGGCTTCGTCACCGTCACGCGCGGCGTCAGGTCGCTGACGTAAACCGTCATCGCGCCCAAATCCCACAGCCGCTCCTGCACCGCCGGCACCGGCACGTCCCGCACCGCCTTGCCCTGCTTCACCGCGATCGCCGCCGCCACGCCCGCGGCCTGACCCATGTTCGTCCACGAGGGCTCCATCCGCAGCGCGCTGAACCCCACGTGACTCGACGACGCGGCGACCGGAACGAGCAGTCCGTCAACGTCTTTCGGCAGCAGCACGCCGTAGGGGATCTGGTACGGCCGGATGGACTTGCCGATGTGACCGAGCGTCACGCCGAACGACGGGCTGGACGTTCCGTGGCTGCTGATGATGTAGTCGCCGATCGCGACGCCGTCCGTCTGCACGGGCGCGCGCACGCTGCCGGGCGCGGGCTGCGTGTCCTTCTCGGTGAACACGTACTCGCCCACCAGCCGCCGCCCCTCGCGCACGTACAGCGCGGGCGACCAGTGCCCGGTATCGACGTACTCGTCCTTCGGCAGGCCCCACCGGCTCATCTCAGCGCGATACGCCTCGGGCACTTCCGGGTCGTTGGCGAGGAACCAGAACAGGCCGAGCGAGTGATCCTTGTAGACGTTGAAGATCCGCTCGCGCACCTCGGGCGAGCCTTCGGGCCAGGGGTGGTTGACGTTCTCGAGCGACAGGCTGATCGGCGACGCGGCCTCGTCGTTCCAGTCGGCCTTCTGGTTCGGGATCGGCCGGACCTTGAAGATCGCCGGCCGCGGCCCGGGGGCTTTCAGGCCCTTGATCTTCCCGGCTTTGATCAGCCCGATCAGCGGCGCGAAGTCCTCCCGGCGGTACGTCGCCGGCTTCGGGATGGGCACGAAGTTCGCCCGGTCCGTCGTCAGGCAGACGCGGAAGTTGTAGGTCATGCTGTGACCGTTCGCCTCGGCGGGCGCGAGCGACTCGCCGTACTCCGCCTTCGACTCGCACCCGACCCGATGCTTCGCTCCCGCGGCGGCGAGCAGGTCGCCCTCGTACGTGCCGTCGATGAAAACGGTGGCCTCGACTACCAGCGACTGCTGCGTCTTGAGATTCGTGAACGTCGCCGCGGTCAGCCGTTTCCGTCCGTTCGCCGCATCAACGGTCTTCGCGCTCGCCAGCCGATGGTGCAGATAGGTGGTGATGCGTTTCTCGCCGGCCAGCATTTCCTCGAACACCCTTCGCGCGACCCGCGGCTCGCTGTACGCCCCGCGGACCGAGTCGATCACCTGCTGCGACCCGGCCCCGTGCGCCCGAACGTAATACTGCTCCACCCGGTGCATGAATTCTCGCCACGTGCCGCCGAGCGCCTCGAACGATTGAAAATCCGGGTTGGACAACCCGCCGGCCGTCAGCCCGCCGATATGCCCGTCCTCTTGGACCAGTGCGACGGTCGCCCCCTCGCGCGCCGCGTTCACCGCCGCCGCGATCCCCCCCGGCGTCGCCCCGTACACGACCACGTCAACTCGCTCCGCTGCGCGGGCGGAAACGACCAGCCCGAGCCATACGCACGTCATGACGGCCAGGCGACGCAATGCGGAACTGTGGGACATGATCCGATTGAAACATTCCGGATCACGCCTGTCGAGATGTGCGATGAGTTGGCGCGGACGTCTCGCGGCTTAACAACCTCCCCCGCCGCCGGTAGAACATCCACACGCGCCGTGCGACCGATCGTGCCGCGCGTTTTCCCCACTACCGGAGACCCCGCATGACCCGCCGCCTGTTGCTCGCGCTGTTCGCCGCCCTGATCGCCCTGCCGGCGGTCGCCCAGGAGAAGAAGAAGGTCGTCCTCATTCCCGGCAAGCCCTCGCACGGGTACGCCCAGCACGAGCACAAGGCCGGGTGCATGGCCATCGCCGACTGGATCAACAAGGGCGCCCCCGGGTTCGAGGCCGTCGTCACCGACGAGGGCTGGCCCAAGGACGAGGCGGTCCTCGACGGCGCCGCCGCCGTCCTGATCTACTCCGACGGCGGGAACGGCCACCCGGCCCTCGCCCACCTGCCCAAGCTCGACGAACTCCACAACAAGGGCGTCGGCATCGGCCTGCTCCACTACGCCGTCGAAGCCGGCGACGGCAAGAAGCAGCCCGACGGCCGCAAGGAATTCCTCAAGTGGGTCGGCGGGTACTTCGAGACGTTCTACTCCGTCAACCCCCACTGGCAGGGCATGTTCACCGCGTTCCCCCAGCACCCGGTGGCCGGCGGCCTCAAGCCGTTCCAGACCAACGACGAGTGGTACTACAACATGCGGTTCCGAGAGAACATGGAGGGCGTGACCCCGATCCTGACCGCGATCCCGCCCGACTCGACCCGCACGAAAAAGGACGACGCCCACGGCGGCAACGCGGCCGTCCGCGCCGCCGTCGGCAAGAACCAGCCCGAGCACGTCATGTGGGTCAGCCAGAACGCCAACGGCAGCCGCGGCTTCGGCTGCACCGGGGCGCACAACTACACGAACTTCGCCAACGACAGCTTCCGCAAGGCGATCCTCAACGCGATCGTCTGGACCGCCAAGGGCGAGGTCCCCACGGCCGGCATCGAAGTCCCCCGCCCGACGGTGGATGAGCTGCTCAAGACCGTGACGAAGAAGAAGCCCGAGACGTTCGATATCGCGACGGAGCAGGCCAAGCAGGACGAGTGGAACAAGCCGCTGGCGGCGCCGGCGGGGAAGTAAGTCCCCACGCCAACACCTGCGGATTTCGCGGAGCCGGGATCAACCGATCGAACTAAAACGCGTGCCCGCGGAACTCTCGTCCCGCGGGCACGTTTTCGTTCGTCGCTTCGTCGCTCAACTCGCTGCGCGACCCGCCCGCTGAAGCGGGCTCGCCTGCTACTTATAAGCCCCCTGCGCGTCCCCCAGAACCGTCCGCGAGTTGTCCGAGATCGGCGTGGTCGGGTCGGCGCTGGTGATCCGCATCCCGTAGAAGCTTCGGTAGACGAACGTGCACGCGATCACCAGGAACAGGACCGACAGCCACGCCGCGAGTCGGCCGTTGCCGGCCTTGTTCATCTCGATCGCCAGCTCGACCGCCAGCAGCCCGAACAGGGTGCTGAACTTGATGATCGGGTTGAGCGCGACCGAGGACGTGTCCTTGAACGGGTCGCCGACCGTGTCGCCGACGACGCACGCCGCGTGCAGTTCCGTCCCTTTCTGCCTCAGCTCGGTCTCGACGATCTTCTTGGCGTTGTCCCACGCCCCGCCGGCGTTGGCCATGAACACCGCCTGGAACAAGCCGACGACCGCCAGCCCGATCAGGAACGCGATGAAGAAGTACGGGTCGGCGAACGCGGCGGCGAGCGTGACGAAGAACGTGGTCAGGAAGATGTTGAACATGCCGGCTTGCGCGTACTTCGTGCAGATCGCCACGACCTTTTTCGAGTCCTCGGTGCTCGCCTTGGCGGCGCCGTCGAGCTTCATGTTCCGCTTGATGAATTCGACGGCCCGGTAGGCGCCGGTGACGACCGCCTGCGTGCTGGCGCCGGTGAACCAGTAGATGACCGCGCCGCCCGCGACCAGGCCGAAGAAGAAGGGCGCGTTGAGGATCGACAGGCTCTTGAAGAAGTGGGCGACCTGCGCCGGGGCGGAGCCGGCCTCCTGGGCCAGGATCATGATGATCGAGAAGATCATCGTCGTGGCCCCGACGACGGCGGTGCCGATCAGCACGGGCTTGGCGGTCGCCTTGAACGTGTTGCCGGCGCCGTCGTTCTCTTCCAGCAACGCCTTGGCGTGCTCGGGGTCGGGGTCGGTCATTCCGAAGTCGCGCGTCAGCTCGCCCTTGAGGTCGGGGCGCTGGTCGACCAGCGACAGCTCGTACACGCTCTGGGCGTTGTCGGTCACCGGGCCGTAGGAGTCGACCGCGATCGTGACCGGGCCCATGCCGAGGAACCCGAAGGCGACGAGCCCGAGCGCGAATACCGCGGGGTAGGCGCCCATGACGCCCGCGGGGAACAGGTTCGAGATGGCGTACGACCCGGCCATCAGGCCGACGATCAGGATGCCGCAGATCCAGAAGACCGAGAAGTTACCGGCGGTCAGGCCGCTCAAGATGTTCAGCGACGCCCCGCCCTCCTTGGACGTGTTGACGACCTCGCGCACGTGCCGCGAGTGGACGGACGTGAAGACCTTCACGGCCTCGGGGATCAGCGCCCCGGCGAGCGTGCCGCACGTGATGACCGACGCGAGCTGCCACCACAGCCCGCCGGGCAGATTCGAGATCAGCAGCCACGAGGTGAGGTAGGTCAGGACGATCGAGATTGCGGACGTGATGAACACGAGGGAGGTGAGCGGGGCCTCGAAGTTCATCGTCCGCTTGCCCGAGTACCTGGCCTTGGCCATGGCCTCGTTGAACAGGTACGCGGCCCCGCTGGCCAGCACCATGACGATGCGCATCGCGAAGATCCAGACGAGCAGTTGCACCTGGAGGGTCGGGTCGGCGATCGCGAGGAGGATGAAGGTGATCAGGGCGACGCCGGTGACGCCGTACGTCTCGAACCCGTCGGCGGTCGGGCCGACGCTGTCGCCGGCGTTGTCGCCCACGCAGTCGGCGATCACGCCGGGGTTGCGCGCGTCGTCCTCCTTGACGTTGAAGACGATTTTCATCAGGTCGGAGCCGATGTCGGCGATCTTGGTGAAGATGCCGCCGGCGACGCGGAGGGCGGCGGCGCCGAGCGACTCGCCGATCGCGAACCCGATGAAGCACGCCCCCGCCAGGTCGGCCGGCAGGAACAGCAGGATGATCAGCATGATCAGCAGTTCGACGCTGATCAGCACCATCCCGATCGACATCCCGGCCTGGAGCGGGATCGAGTAGCACGGGTAGGCCTTGCCGGCGAGCGCGGCGTGGGCGGTTCGGCTGTTGGCGAACGTGTTCACGCGGATGCCGAACCACGCGACGCCGTAGCTGCCCGCGATGCCGATCAGGGAGAAGAGCACGATGATCGCGACGCGCGACGCCGGCATGCCGTGGATCGCCTTGCCGCTCGCGTCGGTGCCCGCGTGCGCGAGCCACCCGAAGTAGAGGATGATCGCCGCCCCGATGAACACCTCGAGCAGCAGGATGAACTTGCCCTGGGTCTTCAAGTACGTTTTGCACGTCTCGTAGATCAGCTCGGACACCTCGCGCATCGCCGAGTGAACCGGGAGCGCCCGCAGGCGGCGCTGGATGACCAGTCCGAAGACCAGCCCGCCCGCCGAGATCAGGAGCCCGCCCATCAGGAGGGTGTAGCCCGACATGCCGAGGAAGGTCGCCTTGACCGTGTCGTTCTTGAGGTCGGGCAGGCGGAGGTTGGCCTCGCTCGCGGTGGCCGGCAGCGCCGCGCCGACGACCGCGAGGAGGCAAACGATTGCGGCAACTGCCCGGGTAAAGCGGCCCCCGAAAAAGATCTTGGTCATGTTGTGCTCGCGCTCCGCGACGGGAGGTGTGTGAGATGTGATTCGACCGCCGGCGCTCGCCCCGTCCTGGGGCGCCGCGCCAGCCTGCCCGGTACCGACCGATCCCAATCCGGCTAAGCTAACCATCGGATTAGAGTCCGTTCATCCGGCGGGATCATAACCCTGCCCCCCGCCGTACAACAACCCGGGATTAACGAACAATCCGTCCGTCCGACGTGCCTGCCGACGTTCTCAATACAGCGTAGGTTCGCGGGTGTGGAAAGCGCCCGCCGCCCCAACGCGTTGCCGACGTGGGCAATCGGTATGGAGTGCCCCGACTGCAACTTTACTCCGTGCGACCCGTCATACCGTTGCCATTACCACTTCGCACATGAGGCGCGCATGATTCGGCCCGTCCACTGGCTCGCGATCGTCCTGTTGGTCTTCGCGTCGGTCCGCGCGGCGGCCGCGCCGACCGCGGTCGACCTGCTCCGGGTTAAAGAGTTCTGGGACCTGCCGGTTGCGGCCGACGCGAGCGGGTTAAACCGCACGATCGTCCCAGACCTGCGCCGGGTGTTGGCCGAGTCGCCCGACCGGGGGACGCGCCTGCGCGCGACGATGCTGCTGTGCGACCTCGACGGCAACCGGCGGGTCGCGCCGGGCCTCGACCCCGCCGTCGCCCGCAAGGCGTTCGCGGCCGCGATGCGCCACATCGAGGCGAACCTGGACGACGCCGCGGTCGCGCGCTTCGGCCCGGAGGACGGCGTGTCGCACGCGACCGTCACCCGCCGGACCGACGGCGCGATGGCGGGCGTGTGGGTGTTGATCGAGACCGTGACCCCGGAGAATCGCGGCGGGCTGAACGTCCGCGTCGACCCGGACACGGGCAAGGTCGACCGGGTCGACGTGTGGGGGCGCGGGCGCGGCCCGGTGATTATTGAGATCGTCGCGGCCGCTCCCGCCGTCGCCCCGCCGGGAAAGCCGATGGGGCTCAAATTGCTCGTGCGCAACGTGTCGGCGGCGGCGGTTCGGCTGGGCGACGCGCGGTCGCCCGCGCGGTGGGGCCTGACGGCGACCGACGACGCCGGCCGGACGTGGGACGCCGTCGTCGGCGACCCCCCTGCCGGTCCGGCGGCCAAGCCCGCGGATGACGCCGCGGTCGTCATCGCCCCAGCCGGGTCGGAATCGATCGTGCGGACGATCGTCTCGTGGGCCCCGCGCGGCGAGCGGGAAAAGGGCGACCCGCCTGCGGACGGGCTGCCCGCCGGCCGGTACGTCCTCCGCGCCACGCTCCACCCGCCGGTCAATTTCGAAGAGGCGGGGGCGATCCTGACGCCCGTTCATGCGCGACCCGTGGGGATGACGGTCGCGGAGAAACCGGTTGGACCGAGAGTTCCGTAGACGGGACCCGCTTACCAAGAACTGGGTAGAGACAACGCATGTGAGCGAACCGCACAACCCACGGAACAAGTTCCGTGGGCTTTCGGGCGCGCTTTCTATGTCGCCTTAGGGGGAGCGCGCCACGCGTCAGCAGGTCGTTGACCTGCAGCTATCTCTCTATGCCCGGTCGGCGGTCAGCAGCGCCTGCGCCGCCGCGCGGACTGCGCCGTGGTGTTCCTCTTCGAGGTTCGTCAGGAGCGGGAGCAGCGGGCCGGTGTTGGCGATCCCCGCGAGGCGGACCGCCTCGTGCAGCACGCGGATCGGGTTGATCGCGTTGCGCAGGTCTTCCAGCGGCTTGAACGTCTGGCGGGTCCGTTCGGCGGCCGCGTCGTCGCCCTTGCGCAGCGCGGCGAGCATGTCGGCCGAGAGCTTGGGCGCGACGCACACGCAGCCGGACGTGAACCCGCCGAGCTCGAAGTCGCGCAGGTGGACGATCGCCGGCTGCTCGCCGATGCCGGAGATGATCATGTCCGGGTCGACGTGGTCGACGAGCTGCGTGAGGTACGGGTCCTTGGCCGGGTCGGTGCGGACCGTCGCGTACTTGATGCCCGAGATCGTGCCGTCCTCGGCGAGCGGGCCGACGTCGGCGGGCTCGATGTAGCCGTCGTTCTTGATGTAGAGCAGCGCCGGCAGCCCGGCCGCGTCGGCGAAGCGTTTGACGCCGTCCGCCACGCCCTTGCTCGTCGTGATCCCGACTTGGGGGAGGATCATCACGGTCGGGAACTTGTGGCTGCGGAGGATCTTCGCCTGGTCGATCGACAGCCCGTACGCCGGGCCCGCCGACGGGATGACCAGCGTGTCCGCGCCCGCCGCGCCGGCGAGGTACGCGAGCACCGCGTCGTACTCGGCGAGAGGGATGTGATAGAAATTCGCGTTGCCCCCGTAGAGCAGCGTCGTCACTCCGCCGGCCTCGATGTGGCGGATCAGCTTCGTGTTCTCGGCCTCGTTCAGCGAGTAGTCCGCGCTGCGACACAACGGCGGCACCGCGAGCACCGAGGCACCCAATCGACCGGCAGAAAGCGACGTGATCATGGGGGGGAAAGATACGGGAGCGCCCCCGCTGATGGAAGGAGGTCAGTCAGCTGCAGGTCAACGACCTGCTGACGCGCTCGACCTCCAACCAGTGGGGCAGACATTTCAACTTGCGCGGACCGCGCGTCAGCAACGCGTTGCGTCGCAGCTTCGGCGCGCGTAACCCCTACTCCCCGCGCTCCATCTTCTCCAGATTCTTCAACACCTCCGAGTGCGTCCGGTGGTCCTCCGGGACGGCGCGCCCGCACTCCGGGCAGACGGTGGGCGTCTCGCGCAGGTCGAACCCGCACCCCGCGCAGCGCCCCTGGTTGGTCCACACGGCCGACTGGTGTCGTCGGCGGACCAGGCGCCACCACGCCCACCAACCGGCGCCGCACACGCCGGCCGCCATCGCGCCCCACGCCGGGCCCGCCTGCATCCCGACGGCGATCACCGCGCACGTCCCGACGAACGCGATCACGAACCCCGTGGCGTGCTCGCCGAACGTCGTGTCCTCGCGGCGGCGGACGACGTTCCGCGCGGCGCCGGTCACGCCCGATTCGCGCGCGCGGCGGTCCCGCGCCCGGCCATGGACAACCGACGATGGGCGATTGACAATCTTCCGCATGACTCGCCTGCTCACGTGCCTCGCGATCGCGCTGTTCGCCACGACGGCCCACGCCCTGAAAGTCGCCCTGATCCTCCCCGGCTCCGACACCGACAAGGGCTGGAACCAGTCCGCCGCCGAGGGCCTCGCGCGGGTCAAGGCCGAGCTCAAGGCCCAGACGCGGGTCGTGAGCAACGTCAAGTCGGGCGAATTCTACAACCAGATCGCCGCGTTCGCCGACGACGGGTACGACGTGATCCTCTGTCACGGCGGGGAGTTCGAGAAAGCCGCCGCCCAGGCCGCCCGGAAGTACCCGAAGGTCAAGATTATCGTCGGCGGGTGCCCGGCCGACATCAAGGGCGCGGTCGCCGTCGAGTTCATGATCCGCGACGCGTCGGAGCTCGTCGGCCACGTCGCCGGGAAGCTCACCAAGTCGAACAAGGTCGCGTTCGTCGGCGCGATGAAGGTGGGCCCGCTCGAGGCGTGCTTCGACGGGCTCTCGACGGGCGCGAAAGGCGCGCGCGAGGGCGTCGCCGTGCTGCCGGCGATCTGGACCAACTCGTGGGATTCACCGGTGCTCGCGCGGGAGGCGACCGAGAACGCGATCGCGGCGGGCGCGGACGTGATTTACCAGAACGTCGACGCCGCGTCGGCGGGCGTGTTCCAGGCCGTTCAGGCCGCCAACAAGAGTGGCAAATCCGTCCTCGCGTTCGGGTGCAATTCCAACCAGAACGACGTCGCGCCGGACGTCATCCTCGGGTCGGTCGTGATCGACGTCCCCCGCGCCTACCTGGATTTGACCAAGCAGGCTGCTGACGGCAAGCTCGCGACTGGCGCACGAAAGCTCGGCCTGCCCGGCGGGTACGTCGACCTCGTCCTGAGCGACAAGCACCCCGCCCTGACCGAGGAGCTGCGCAAGTCCACCGCCGACCTCCGGGCCAAGCTTGCCGCTGATGCCGGGAAAAAGTAACGCACTCCGCAACGCGCGTCTTCAGGCCAACTTGACGCGACGGCCTTGCTCTCACGCTCTTGCCCGCGCGTTACCCAGCCCGGGCTCGCTCACCTGACGAGCCCGCTGGCCGACGGGTTTTTCCACCCAATTCATTGCATTTTCCACTCTCGGGCTGTTAAGCTCCGTCCCACAAGTCTGCCTCGAAACGCACTCAGGTCATCACAGTCAATCAGGGTGGGAAGGAGATCCGAACCAATGCCCGCTTCCCGCCGATCCCGCGCCGTGAACATGTCCCCGCTCGAGTCGCGCACGCTGCTCGCGGCCGACTTCGCGATCGCCGCGTTCTCCGACACGCAGTACGTCGTCGAGGCCGACCAACTCGCGGACTCGTTCGCCCGGCAGACCGCGTGGATCGCCGCGCACAAGACGACGGACAACATCGCCTTCTTCGCCCACCAGGGCGACATGCTCCGGCGCGGGTACTCGAACTCGCAGGCCGACAACGCGGCGGGGGCGCTGGCGAACTTGGACGCGGCGGGCGTCCCGTACGCCGTCGCGATCGGCAATCACGATTACGACAACCAGTTCGACGACCTGGACCGGCACGTCTCGTCGGCCAACTTCACGTCGCACTTCGGCGACGCGCGCTACGCGCAGCAACTCGCGGCCGGGTCGATCACGGAGTACGGGTCATCCCTCGACCAGCGGAACCACTACCACGTGTTCTCCGCCGCCGGTCAGCAGTTCCTGGTCTTGTCGGTCGAGTGGCAGGCCCCGACCGCCGCCCGCGCCTGGGCCCAGGGCGTGCTGGACGCGCACAAGAACGTCCCGACGATCCTGACGACGCACGAGTACCTGGCGGGCTCGGCCGGCAGCCGAACGTCCGGGACGCCGGTTGACGCCGCCCTGCTCGGGGCCGTCAACGGGTCTCAGCTTTGGACGAGCTTCGTCAGCCCGAACGACCAGATCTTCATGGTGCTGTCGGGCCACACAGGCGCGAACTGGAGCCGGACGGTCACCAACGCGGCCGGTCACACCGTGATCGAGGCCGCCGCCGACTTCGAATCGTCCCAGCCGAACGGCGGCGACGGTTGGCTGCAGACGATGGCGTTCACGCTCGGCACGACCAGCGCCGCCGGCTCGCTCGTGATCCAAAACGTTCGCCCCGGCGTTAACGGCGGCGCCGACACGACCGGCACGTCCGCCACGTACTCGATCAACTTCGCCCAGCGCTTCGCCGGCATCGCGGCCCTCACGCCCGTCGTCCCGCCCGCGCCGGGCGCCAATGTCGCCCCCGAGCGGGCGGGCCTCGCCCTGTCCACACCCGAGTCGACCGCCCTGACCTTCGACCCCGTCGCCGGCGCGACCGACGCGGACGGCGACGCGCTCAAGGCCGTCCTCACGTCGCTCCCGCCCGGCGGGTCGCTGTACGTCAACAACAACGGCACGTTCACCTACACGCCCGACCCCAAGTTCACCGGCGTCGACTCGTTCACGTACGTGCTCTCCGACGGCAAGGCCGTCTCGGCGCCGGTCACGGTGACCGTCAATGTCCGTCCCGCCGCCCCGGTCTACTACTACCCCGTCGCCGAGACCACGACGCGCGGCACGCGCACCGGCTCCCTCAACAACCTGACCGCGTCCGATAACGTCGTCGAACGGCTCACCGAAGTCGTCAGCTCGACCAACAACGACGTCGAGCACCGCTTCCAGTTCAACGTCACGGCCGGCGCAAACCTCGTCCTGGGCATCAACGCGTGGCGGACGTTCTCCAACCCCGGCACCGGCGACGAGTACGACATCCGCGTCTCGACCACCGGCACCCGCCCGAGTTCCGAAAACCTCGTCCAACTCGTCGCCCAGTCCTCGCGGGACGTGACCCGCACCCGCTTCGACGCCGACGAGCCTTACCAGCTCTGGGGCCTGCCCGCCGGCGTGATTCCTGAGGGTTACACCGGTCCGATCTACGTCCACATCGTGGACGTGAACGCCGGCACGCCGGACGTCGTCGACTCGCTGACCATCGACGAGATCTTCGTCCGCTCGGCCGTCTCGTTCCCGGTCGTTTCGGTAACCGCCGCCACGGACGGCGCAGAGTCGCCCGCCGACGACAAGCCGGCCACCTTCACCGTGACCCGCACCGGCTCGGGCGCGAGCATTCGCAACCCGCTCACCGTTTCGTTCGACTTGACCGGCACCGCGACGGTTGGCGACGACTACGCCCTCCCCGCGACGTACGCCGTCACGATCCCCGCCGGGCAAACGTCGGCCACCTTCGCGATCACCCCGATCAACGACGGGCTGACCGAGGACGCGGAGACGATCACGCTCGCGCTGGCCGGCGGCGACGCGTACGACGTCGGGGCCGCCGGGTCGGCCACCGCGACGGTCGCCGATTACGTCCCCGACTTCTCCCCGCCGAGCACGCCGGTCGTCACCGTCTCCGGCGCGACGTCGAAGTCCGCCACGATCACGTGGGCCCCGTCGACCGACAACGTCGGCGTCGTCGGGTACGACGTGTTCCGAGACGGCGCGCTGGTGCAGTCGCTCGCCGGCACGGGCACGTCGTTCACCAACACCGGCCTGGCGCCGAGCACGACGTACGGATACGTGGTCGTCGCGCGCGACGCCGCGGGCAACTCGGCCGGTTCCGCGACGGTCTTTGCCACCACCCGCCTCGCCGGCCCGGCCAACCTTGCCGGCACGAAGCTGACCGGCCCCAACAAGGGCAAGTACGTCCTCACGTGGACCGACAACTCCGCCGTCGAGGCCAACTACCGCCTGTACACGCAGAGCCCGACGGGCGCGGTCACGTCGCAGTTCTTCGCCGCCAACACGACTACGTTTACGACCGCCAAGCTGTCCGGCGGCACGTGGCGGTTCTGGGTCGTCGCCGTCGACGCTACGGGTGTCGAGTCGGACGCGTCGAACGTGCTGTCGGTCGTGGCATAACGGGTCGCGCACACGATTTTTAGGGTCCCGTGCCCCCGCTCAACCTCCCCGCAGGTCGAGCCGATAACCTGTCGTGTCCCTCACGCTCGACAGCGCCGACTCACTGGCAACGCCACCGCCCCGCCCGTACCCTGACGGGCGCGTGACGTCCTACCTCGACGACTACCCGACCTACCCGCACGCCGCCGGCGCGCCGCACACGGCCCACGCCGCGCCAGAGGTGTCGGTCGTCATGCCGTGCCTGAACGAGGCCGACACGCTCGAGACGTGTGTCCGGAAGGCCATCGCGGCGTTCCAATCGTCGGGCATCGCGGGCGAGGTGATCGTCGCAGACAACGGGTCGACGGATGGGTCGCAGGAGATCGCCACCCGGGCCGGGGCGCGCCTGGTTCCCGTCTCCGCGCGCGGGTACGGGAGCGCGCTGATGGGCGGGATCGCCGCCGCCCGCGGGAAGTACGTCGTCATGGGCGACGCCGACGACTCGTACGACTTCGGCGAAGTCCCCCGCATCGTCGCCAAGCTGCGCGAGGGCAACGCGCTGGTGCAGGGCTGCCGCCTCCCGTCCGGCGGCGGGACCGTCATGCCCGGGGCCATGCCGTTCCTCCACCGCTGGTGGGGCAACCCGATGTTCTCCTGGCTCGCCCGCCACTGGTTCCGCACGCCGATCCACGACATCTACTGCGGCCTGCGCGGGTTCACCAGGGACTGCTACGACCGCCTGGACCAGCGGTGCACCGGCATGGAGTTCGCCACCGAGATGATCGTCAAGGCGTCGGTCTACGGCGAGCGGATCGCCGAGGTGCCGATCACCCTGCACCCCGACGGCCGCAAGGCGCACAAGCCGCACCTCAAGACGTTCCGC